>DAOUDJ010000192.1:0-20040 GCA_034430795.1 Anaerolineales bacterium
GAGGTTATTTATTCGTGAAGGGTGCCAGCGCATCCGATAATCTATTCCAAATCTTGAGTGTAACCCAAGGAAAATGGGGCGAGCGGATCGCAGAGAACATTGCCGCGAACGCACCCACGGATTGGGCAGTCCACTCTTGGGCCGCGCCGCGCGTCTTGCCTCCCATCGTCGATGATCCAGAGGATTTCCTACCCCCTTCGCTCCCCCAAGTAGATCTTGTTCTCGCGCTGGGAGAAGTCTCGGGCCTTGTACAATTAATTCCCGATATCGTGAAGATGACGGGCGCAAAGGCCGTTGTCGCACCCATCGACCGCAACGAATCCGTGCCACCGGGGCTCGCCACCCAGCTCACCCAATGGCTTAAAGAGATGAACGTCCCCGTCGCACTGCCCAAGCCCTTCTGCTCCCTCGCGGTGGGCACCTACAACCGTAAGCCATTGGTAGAAACCTATGACGATCCCCTTATCCAGCGCTTCGCCGCGCATTTCGGGAAACCCGAATTTCGGGTAACGGTGGAGGACGAGAAGATTGTCGCCGTCGAGGTTGAGCGCGATTCAGCCTGTGGCTGTGCGAAATACGTTGCTGACAACCTCATCGGCGTGAAAGTCGATGATGCTGTTGAAGAAACTGGCATGCTGCATCACCACTTCCCCTGCCTGGCAAGCATGACCCAGGACCGGGATTACAAAGATACACTCATGCACGTCTCGGGGCACTTTCTCCAAGACGCGATTAAAGAGGGCCTGGGATCAAACCTGTCGACCCTCTACATCCGACCAGCTGGGCATGTTGACGAGAACCCTAAGTAGGAGGAGGCGATGAAACAACTTATCCTCGAAATGCCAACCATGTACGCTGACCACCACGTCCTGAAGGTACGGGAGGCGTTGGAGGGGCTCAATGGCATCGAAGAAGCCTATGTCAGCTCCGCATGGAAAAAAATAATGATCTCATACAAGGAGAAGTCTTTAAAACCCGCCGAGATCGAAGAAGCCTTGACGAAGGCGGGATATCCACCCGGAGAGGGCGCGACTCCCATCCTGATTACGGCTTCCTCCGATCTTAAGCGTGATCCTCAATGGGAGAAGTTGGGCAGCAGGGTTACAGAGACAAATCAGATTGACCTTGAAATGTCAGGCCAGTCTCGACGATAGCAGATGGCATTAAGGAGAAAATCACATGGCGAAAAAACTTAGAACACCCGAAGAGGCCAGCAGTGATCCTGTGAGCATCACGCTTCTCGAACTGGCTTCCGAGAATGATTATGAAACCGCTTTCTCTCGCGCAGATTCGATGGCCGCTTGCCCGATTGGAGCCGATGGGATGTGCTGCAAAATCTGTTCCATGGGCCCCTGTCGATTGGTGAAGAAAGGTCAAACGGGTATTTGTGGAGCGACGCTTGAAACGGTCGGGGCGCGCAACTTCGCCCGCATGGTGGCTGCCGGAGCAGCAGGTCATTCCGATCATGGTCGTGACCTGGCCTACACACTTCTAGCCACAGCCGAAGGCCATGCACCGGATTACCAGGTACGCGACCCAGCAAAGTTGAGAGAGATGGCCCGATACCTCGACGTCGAAGTTGACGGGAGGCCTGTCAACGAACTCGCCCGAGATGTCGCTCTCGCTGCGATCGGAGAATTCGGTAAGCCTCAGGGCGAGATTCTGTACCTGAAGCGAGCCCCTAAGAAACGACAGGAAATCTGGAAAAAACTGGGCATCGCCCCCCGCAACATCGATCGTGAAATCGTCGAGATGATGCATCGCACCCATATCGGAAATGACCAGGATGCCGAGCATATCCTGGATCACGCCATGCGCTGTGCGTTAGGAGACGGCTGGGGCGGATCCATGCTGGCCACGGACCTTTCGGATGTGCTCTTCGGCACACCAGGTCCAGTTTTATCCGAAGCCAACCTGGGAGTGCTTCAGGATGATGAAGTTAATGTCATCATCCACGGTCATGAACCCACACTTTCCGAGATGCTCATCGCCGCGGCGATGGACCCGGAGCTGATTGAATACGCCAAGAGCAAGGGCGCCAAGGGCATCACGATGAGTGGCATCTGCTGCACGGCTAACGAAGCCCTGATGCGCCAGGGCGTTCCGCTGGCGGGCAACTTCCTGCAGCAGGAGCTGGCAATCCTGACCGGCGCAGTCGACGCCATGGTGGTGGATATCCAATGCATCATGCAGGGCATCGTAAAGCTTGCCGATCAATTCCATACGGAGATCATCACCACCTCACGTAAGGCAAAGATCACCGGCGCCACCCACATCGAGTTCGACGAGCACCGGGCCCTGGAGATCGCCAAGGACATCATGCGTTTGGCGTGTGACCGCTTCCCAGAGCGGGGGGAGACACACATTCCAGATGAGACAGCAGAACTGATCCCCGGGTTCTCCCACGAGTATATTAATTACGCTCTGGGCGGAACCTACCGCGGGTCCCTGCGACCCCTTAACGACGCCATCATGTCCGGCCGCATTCGCGGCGTAGTCGCGAACATCGGCTGCAACAACGCCCGCGTTTGCCACGACGAGATGCACCGTTACGTCGTAACCGAGTTTCTAAAGAATGATGTGCTGGTGGTCGAGACCGGCTGCGGCGCCATCGCCAGTGCCAAGCAAGGATATATGACGCCTGAGGCCGCTCTCGAATTCGCCGGTCCGGGCTTGCGTGAGGTTTGCGAAACCGTCGGCATGCCCCCCGTGCTCCACCTGGGTTCTTGCGTGGATAACTCCCGCATCTTGACCGTGTTGGCCCAAATGGCGACCGAAGGTGGGCTTGGCGACGACATCAGCGACCTCCCCGCTGTGGGCTTGGCGCCCGAATGGATGAGCGAGAAAGCCATTTCCATCGCCACCTACTGCGTGGCTTCCGGAGCCTATGTCATCATGGGCCACTCCAGTCCCGTGTCTGGGATTGAAGGAGTGACCCAACTCATCACCGACGGCTGGGAAGAGAAAGTCGGGGCCAGGTTGGAATTCACCAATGACCCCGAGGAGGTCGTGCGCAGATCATTAGCGCATATCGACAAGAAACGAGCCGCCCTCGGATTACCTGAATATGATCCCGACAAATGGGGCAAGAGCGGTGACTGGAGAATCCAGGAATTCATCGAGCTGCCTTTTGCTGAGAAAATTGAAGCCGTCTACGGCAATTCGGCGTAGTAGGGAGGAGTTCAAACATGTCACGTTATATCGCTACTCGCGCTATCCGCGGAGCCAATGCCATCGTTGCCGAAGCCGAGGCTCTGCTGCAGAAGGCGATCGCCGACAAGGGTGCCGATCACCCTGTGGCTTTCCCCAATACTGCTTATTTCCTTCCTGTAATGTACGGCATGTTAGGCGCCGAAGTTACCACCCTTGGTCAGATCGAACCGATCTTGGAGCATGCCAAGAGCCTGCTCCATCCCTTGCCTGACGAAAAGCTCTGGGTCCCCTACCTGGGGGAAACACTGGACAGCGGCATGTCAACCGTGCTCGCAGCTGAGGCCATCGAAGCGATCCGCTTCGTTTACGGCGAGCAGCCCGAGCCCTATCCGGGCTTGGAACTAGCCGGCGTCACCGACTATTCCAATTTTGGCTGGAATGGGTCTGGTCCTCCTACTGGTGGGCATCTCAACGGACCTATCGACGACATCCAGCTGCGTTCGTGGGGCATCCAATTGGTGGATGGCCGCATGCCGGGCTTCGCCGCCATCATCGGCGCCGCCCACTCCAATGAGGCTGCCGTTGCCATAGTACGCGAACTCCAGAGCCGCAGCATCCTCACTTTCCTTTCCGGCAATGTCAACGGCCGCTCGATCATCGACCAATTGGCCGAAGAAGGGGTGGAGATGGGTTTCGACACCTATATCATCCCCTTTGGACGGGATACGCTTTCAGCTATCTATCCCGTAGGCTTTGCCACCCGATCGGCGCTTACCTTCGGCGGAATGAAGGGCGGCCAGTGGCGGGAAATCCTGCTCTACAACAAGTTCCGCGTCTTCGCTTTTGCCCTCGCACTGGGCGAGGTGGACGATCTCAAATACGCCGCCGCTGCCGGGGTGCTCTCCTACGGCTTCCCCGTGATCGCCGATACCGTGATCCCGGAGATCCTGCCCACCGGCGTCACTCAGTACGAGCACGTAGTATCCATGCCCTGGAACGAGATCGAGGGCGACACGGAAGAGGAAAAGGCCGCCAGGCTGGTGCAGAAGTGCATCGAGGTGCGCGGCCTTAAGATCAAGGTTAGCGAAGTTCCAGTTCCGGTTCCTTACGGTTCAGCCTTCGAGGGTGAGGTCGTACGCAAAAACGATATGCGCGTCGAGTTCGGCGGGAAACACAGCCGAGCTTTTGAGTACCTCTTCATGGAGAAGATGGACGAGGTCGAAGATGGAAAAATCGATCTGATCGGTCCCACCTTCGAAGACATCGAAGATAAAGGTTCTATGGACCTTTGCATCCTCGTCAAGGTGGCTGGGCGCAAGATGGAGAAGGATTTCGAGCCCGTACTCGAACGCCAAGTCCACTACTTCATCAACGGCGCCTTTGGCATTCAGCACATCGGCCAGCGCGACATCGCCTGGATCCGCATCAGCACAACCGCAGCCGATAAGGGCTTCAATCTGAATCACTTTGGCGATATCCTTTACGCCCGATTCCATGAGGACTTCGGCAGTATCGTCGACAAGGTCGAAATCACGATTATCACCGACCCAGATCTTCACGCCGAGTGGCTTCTGAAGGCTCGCGATGCGTTTGAAGAACGCAACGTTCGCCTGGGCTCAATGACGGACGAGAGCGTGGATGACTTCTACTCCTGCACCCTCTGCCAGTCCTTCGCTCCCGATCACGTTTGTATCGTCAGCCCGGAGCGGCTCGGACTTTGCGGAGCCTACAACTGGCTGGACTGCAAGGCATCGTTCCAGATCAACCCCACTGGACCAAACCAGCCGATTACAAAGGCCACTCAGATAGATGAAGCCAAAGGCTACTTCGAGGGCGTGAACGAGTTCGCCGTTCAAGCCAGCCACGGCGTGGTCACCGAAGTCTCGATGTATTCCATTATGGAAAACCCGATGACGGCCTGCGGCTGCTTCGAGTGCATCGCCATGTTGATCCCTGAGGCCAACGGTGTCATGATCGTCAGCCGCGAGGACACCAGCATGACCCCGACAGGCATGACCTTCTCAACGCTGGCCGGCATGGCTGGTGGTGGTCTGCAGACACCGGGGGTAATGGGTCACGGCAAGTTCTATATCCTCAGCCCGAAGTTCATGTCGGCTGATGGCGGTTTCAAACGAGTCGTGTGGATGTCTTCTATCCTGAAAGAGCAGATGGCCGAGCAGCTCAAGGCTGTCGCCGAGCGTGAAGGGGACCCCGACCTGATTGATAAGATTGCCGATGAGACGATCTGCACCGATGTCGAGGGTCTCTTAGCCTTCATTGCAGAGAAGGGTCATCCAACACTTGAAATGGATCCTATGTTTTAGGACGACAAAACCGTGGGACATTCCCCGGATATCACCCGGCTGCAACGCCGACACTTTATCCAGATGCGTTGCAGCCGACATTGTCCGCAGACCTAATCCCATGTATTTGGAGGAATGAAGCCTATGACCGTTGAAATCCCCAAGGAAAAGTGGAGCGGACAGGTACGTGAGGTCACGATCGGTGCTACCGCAGAGGATGGCGGTACGCGGACACAAACGCTGACCCTCGGCGGCGAGACTACATTGCCGTTTTTACACTTTGAAGGAAGTATCCCGCACCGTCCCGCACTGGCAATCGAGATTCGTGATCGCAAGCCAGACGACTGGTCCCCAATACTATTGGAAACATGGGGCGAGGCCATGGAAAGCCCTGCCGCTTGGGCGAAAGCCGCCGAAGAAGCGGGCGCGGACTTGATTTACCTCGTACTCAGCCTCACGACTGCCGACGGTGAAGAAAATACACCGAAGAATGCCCGGCGTGTCGTTCGTGAAGTCCTCGACGCCACAGGGCTGCCGCTTGCCGTCGCCGGACCCGGCCAGGCTGATATTGACAACGAGCTTATTGTTCCGGTTGCGGAAGAGGCTGAGGGAGAGCGCATCCTCCTGGGAATTTGTGAGGAGGGCAATTACCGCACAATTGTCGCCGCCGCCCTGGCCAACAACCATTTAGTGCAATCAAAAACCCCCATGGATGTCAACCTCTCCAAGCAGTTGGTGATCCTGATCAGCGACATGGGAATACCGCTCGAACGCATCGTGATGGACCCGACGACAGGCGCGCTTGGATACGGCATCGAGTACGGCTATTCTGTTATGGAACGGCTTCGACTCGCTGCCTTGCAAGGCGACAGCATGACCCAGCAGCCGATGCTTGTCAACCCCGGTGCGGAAGCCTGGAAAGTCAAGGAATCTAAAGTAGGCGAAGGTGTTCCGGAAAGCTGGGGAGATTGGCAGAACCGTGCACTGGAATGGGAAGCCTTAACCGCTTCGTCTTTAGTCCAGTCAGGCGCTGACATCCTCATACTCAGACATCCAGAAACCCTTAAGCGGGTAAAAGCCATGATCGACGCGCTGCTGGTATCAGCGGCGTAGTTCGGCGGAGGGCAAATATGGCACTTTCAGGTCTAGAGATCTACAAACTCCTTCCAAAGACTAACTGCAAGGACTGCGATTTCCCCACTTGCCTGGCATTCGCGATGAAGTTGGCCGCTAAACAGGTGGAACTCAAGGACTGCCCGCACATTAGCGACGAGGCTGCCGAGAAACTCGAATCCGCTTCGGCACCACCCATCCGGCTCATTAAACTGCATGGTGAGGATGGCACAGTTGAAGTTGGTAACGAAACAGTCCTTTACCGGCATGAGAAGACCTTCTTTCATAAGCCGGGCCTTTTCCTACGCGTCCGCGATGACGAAGATCTCGAGGCGCTGAAGGCGAGGGTCGCCGAGGCGGATGCTTTCTCCGTTGATTACGTAGGCATCGACCTCTACCTGGACGGTTTCGCGGTTGAGGCCGTATCCGGGAACGCGGAGAACTTCAAGAAGACAGTTGCCGCTGTCATTACCGGCTCCAAGAAACCGCTGATCCTGATCGCCCCCGAGCCCGACCTTGCGAAAGCAGGGCTGGAGGCAACAGAAGGTTCACGACCGCTCTTGTACGCCGCCAACGCGGAGAATTGGGAAGCAATGGCAGACATCGCCAAGAACGCCGATGTGCCGCTCGTCGTACACGCCGAGAATCTTGACGATATGGCCGACCTGACTCAAAAACTCCAGGACAAGGGTCTTGAAGATCTCGTTCTGGATCCGGCAGCGGGAGGCTACCTGCAATCCCTGCATACTTTTACGACGCTGCGGCGGTTGGCAGTGAAAAGCAATTTCCGCCCTCTCGGGTTCCCGATCATCAGTTTCCCCGGCGCGCAAGATGGCGCTGACGAATCACTTCTCACCGCACAGCATATCGCCAAATACGGCGGGTTTATCGTCATCGAGAATTTTGAACCAGCCATACTGTATCCATTGCTCGTGCTGCGACAAAATATCTACACCGATCCGCAAAAGCCGATCCAGGTGAAACCGGGTATTTACGAAATCAACAACCCGACGGATGAATCGCCGCTGCTGGTCACGACAAACTTTTCGATCACCTACTTCGCTATCGCCAATGAGGTTGAGAGCGCTGGTTGGCCCGGCTGGCTTTTAGTGACGGACGCCGAAGGGATGAGCGTTCTCACCGCTTGGGCTGCAGGGAAATTCGACTCGGAGCGCATCGCTAAAGACGTCAAGGCATTTAATGTGGAGGAGAAGGTCAAACATAAGAAAATCATCCTCCCGGGTCATGTTTCCGTGCTCTCCGGTGAATTAGAGGAAGAACTTCCTGGCTGGGAGGTCATGGTCGGCCCGAGGGAAGCCGTAGATATCGGCTCCTATTTAAAGACCATGTGGCAAGCTTGATCATGAGGGGCGCCCATCGCTCGGCTTAGTAAACTCGACTCCCAGATCGGAGGGGTTTTTATCTCTTCCGATCAAGGAGTCAATATCGCCGAGGCTGCCCACTCCTGTGACGACACTACGGACGCGGAAAATTGTCGAGATCCTATGCTTTCACGAATAACATGGCTGTGATTCCCCATGGCAACACATGAAGTTAAGTTCCTGCCAGAAGAGAAGTGCATTGAGGTCCCCACTGGCACCCTGATCACAGAGGCATCCACCACTGCTGGCTTGGAAATCACCCAACCCTGCGGAGGACAGGGACGCTGCGGTCGCTGCGCGGTAAAAATCGAAGAAGGCGTCGTACGGAAACGTTCCACGATCCGCTTAAATACCGACGATCTGGATTCGGGTTGGGCGCTTGCCTGTCAAACGCTGATCGAAGGCGACGCTGTGATCTCGATCCCGGAGCAAGAACGCATCGAGCGTCGCCTGGTCACCGAGCAGACTGCCCGAGCCATTGAGCTGCCTTTCGACTACATCCCTGCAGAAATCCAGAGCATCCAGACCCACCAGCTTTCCCTGACCCCCCCCACTCTGGACGATAGCCAAGACGATCTAGCACGCCTTCAGGGTGCACTCCAGGAATTGGGCTACCACCCAGTCGAAATCTCACTACCTCTCCTCCAGCGCATCGGTTCGGTTTTGCGGGAATCCGACTGGAAGCCGCATGTTGTGCTGGATGCTCCAACGCCAGGCAGTGGTCCAGCACGGCTGATAGAGATCGGGGTTTCCCCATTCCATCCACACGGGTTGGCGCTGGATATCGGCACCACAACGGTTACAGCATATCTTGTAGACCTCGTCAGCGGTAAAGTGAAGGCTTCCGCGGCCGAATACAACGGTCAGATCGCACGCGGCGAGGACGTAATTTCACGCATCATTTACGCCGGTAAGGGAAATGGCCTAAATGAACTGGGCACACTGGTTCGTGAAACGATTCAGGCCGTGCTCGAAAAGCTGCAACGTCGAACTGGCATCCCGCCTGAAGAGATATTCAAGGTCACCGTCGCTGGAAATACGACGATGATTCACCTATTTCTCAGATTGCCGCCGGAGACAATACGGCTGACTCCTTACATTCCAGCCGTTAATCACCCCCCTCGTTTTCGGGCGCGCGATCTGGATTTACCCTTCCACCCCCTGGCCTCTGTAGAATGCCTGCCCGGCGTCGCCTCCTATGTGGGCGCGGACATCAGTGCAGGTGTACTTGCATCCGGACTCGCTGAAAGCGATGCGCTCACCCTCTTCATCGACGTCGGAACGAATGGGGAAATTGTGCTCGGCAATCGAGATTGGATGCTCACCTGTGCCTGTTCAGCCGGACCTGCTTTCGAAGGGGCCGGGGTGGTGGATGGAATGCGTGCCACGCAGGGCGCAATCGAAGAAGTTTGGGTCCATTCAGACACCTTCGAACCCACGTATCGGGTGATCGGTGGAGGAAAACCACGCGGCATTTGTGGTTCAGGTTTGATCTCACTTCTATCTGAACTGTTCGTAACAGGAGTAATCGACCGCGCCGGCAGTGTAAAGATGGATCTGGATACAAAGCGTGTTCGGGATGGGGATCATGGTCCTGAATACGTCGTCGCCTGGGCGGATGAGAGCGATACGAACCGTGATATCGTCCTGACCAAAGTCGACGTTGACAACCTCATGCGAGCCAAGGCAGCCATCTACGCCGGGTTCAGTGTCCTGGCGGACAGCATCAGTGTGGATCTGGCGGATGTCCAGCAGGTCCTTGTTGGTGGAGCTTTCGGAAAATACATCAACATCGAAAATGCCATCAATATCGGGCTTCTTCCCGATCTACCCTGGGACTGTTTCCATTTCCTGGGCAACACGGCCGCCCTCGGCACGTATATGGGCTTGCTCTCCAACGAGTTGCGCTCGCAAATCCGCGAGATTGCCGATCGAATGACCTACATGGAATTGTCGGCGGACAACAGCTTCTATGATGCATTCACCGCGGCGCTTTTCCTGCCCCATACCGATATCGCCCGCTTCCCGAGTGTTGCCAAGATATGGAAAGATGAGACCGGCCAGAAGCTAGATGAAAAGTAACACTACGAGGCAGTAAAAGCGCTTCTTGAGTCAACTTAAACTAGCGAAGCTCAGTAGATAATGCAATCACACATTGACGAGCGTTCCCTGACGTAGGTATTTTTAAAGGAGATAGTTTTAATGCCGAAGACAATCGCACTCGCGGGTAAGGGGGGTACGGGCAAAACCACCATTGCCGCCCTGTTGATCCAGGGTCTTATTCGCCGCACTCCTGGGCCGCTGCTCGCCATCGACGCAGATCCAGCCGCGAACCTGCACCTCGCCCTCGGTCTGCCAATGCCGACCACCGTCGGCGAGATTCGGGAGGATATGGCTGAAACTGCGCAAAAGGGCGAACTGGGCGTTGCGATCAGCCGGCATGATTATCTCACCCACGAGGTTCAGATGGCACTGGAGGAGGGCGAGCAGATCGACCTCCTGGCGATGGGACGCCCGGAGGGTCAGGGTTGTTATTGTGCTGCTAACCACCTGCTGCGGACCATCATCGACAGCTTAGGCGATACTTATGAGTACATCGTGGTTGACAACGAAGCGGGTATGGAGCACATCAGCCGACGGACGACGCGTGACGTTGACCTACTCCTGATTGTTTCCGACCCAACCATTCGCGGCATTAGGACCGCCGAGAGCATCAGCGAGCTCGCTGAGGAGATCGAAGTAAACGTGCACCAGAAGATGTTGGTGCTAAACCGGGTGACCGGCGAGCTGCCGAAACCCTTGCAAGAAGCCATTGATGCGCTGGACTTGCCGCTTGGATCCGTGATCCCCGCAGATCCAAAGGTGAATGAGTTGGATGCCCTTGGCAAACCACTCATCCAATTGACCAGTGATTCGCCGTCATTCCGTGAACTAGAAACACTTACCGAAAAGATCCTTCGTGAGATTTGAGGACGTTACACGGGGATCCGAGGCACAGAGGAGAAGACCTATGTTAAAGATCGGCGAAAACATCCATATCATTGCTCCAAGTGTAAAAGAGGCGTTAAAAGAGCGCGATGGCGGCTTCTTCGTCGACCTGGCACGCAAGCAGAAAGACGCTGGGGCGGACGTCATCGACCTCAACATCGGACCACGCAAGAAAGACGGGCCCGAAGTCGTCGAGTGGCTTGTGGAATGCATGCAGGAAGCCGTACCCGGGATGATGATTTCATTTGACACGACCAATTTGTCCGCGATCGAAACCGGCTTAAAGCTGTGGGGGTCCAACGCGATCGTCAACAGCACCTCCGCCGAGGAAGAACGACTGGAGCAGGTTCCACCATTAGCGGCAAAATACGATGCAAAATTGATCGCTCTCTGCTTGGAAAAAAGCGGCATCCCGGTCAGTGCTGACGCCCGTATCGGTATAGCGATGGAGAAGCTGATCCCTCGCGCCGAGGAGGTCGGCATTCCCATGGACAACCTGCTGATCGACCCATTGATTCTCACCGTCTCCGGATGCCAGGAATACGTGCCGGAAGCGATCGAGACTGTCCGTATGTTGAAGATGGTCATGGACCCCGCACCGATGACGGTTGTAGGTCTGTCTAACGTCTCAAACCAGGTTCCACACAAAATGCGCCCGCTCCTTGATCGGGTTTACCTCACCATGTTGATGGCAGCCGGCCTCGATTCGGCGATCCTAAACCCACTCGACAAGGAATTGATGGGCGTTATCCAATCTGTTGAAACCCGAGACGACAGCACACCGGTTAAAGCGCTCTACCTGAAACTATTCGACCAGGTTGCTGGCATGGAACAACTTCAGCCGGAGGATGTGGATATGTCCGATCCGCTTCAAGCGGAAATATGGAAAACAGTGCAAGTCCTGCTCAATCAGGTCATTTACACCGATTCGTATCTTCAATTCTAGACGTAAAGAACCCCGGGAACTGCGAGGTTTTTTACGAAAAAGTTTCGGCACCGAGCTTGCCGATCCTAAGGAGGCTCTACAAATGACCGGAAAGACCCAACCCCTAAATATCGAGGAATTGCTGGCGAAAGCCGAAAAACCATCTGCGGATGCCATGCTGATGCACCCCTTCTATAAAGGCAAGGTGGAAGTTGCCTTGAAGAGCTGCGTCCGCGACTTCGATGATTTTGCCATCTGGTACACACCGGGCGTCGCCGCGCCTTGTCGCGCGATCGAAGAGGACCCAGAGCTCGTGTACGAACATACGCATAAGGGCAACACCGTTGCCGTCGTCTCTGATGGCACACGCGTTCTCGGGCTTGGTGACATCGGTCCAAAAGCTGGCCTGCCGGTAATGGAAGGAAAGGCGCTGCTCTTCAAATACCTGGGCGGCGTCGATGCCTGGCCGATCATGCTCGACACAAAAGACGCCGATAAGATTATCGAGACGGTGCTGTTAATCCAGCCCGGATTCGGTGGGATCAACCTGGAGGATCTCTCTCAGCCCAAATGTTTCCGGATCCTGGATACATTGCGCGAACAGGCGGAGATCCCCGTCTTTCACGACGATCAGCAGGGTACGGCAACCGTCACGCTTGCCGCGCTGATAAACGCGCTAAAGCTGGTCGGTAAAAAGATCGACGAAGCTCAGATCGTATTCGTCGGTTCCGGCGCGTCCAATGTCGCCTGCTCACGCTTGATTTTCACTTCCGGTGCCACACCGGGGCTGTGCCGCGTTGTCGACAGCAAGGGCATCCTGCACAAGAAGCGCAAGGATCTTGAGGAGAGCAAGGACGAGTACGTCGACAAGTGGAAGCTCTGCCAGATCACGAACGAGGATGGGCGTGAAGGCGGCATCCCCGAGGCATTAGATGGCGCCGATGTGGTAATCGCCCTCTCCAAACCAGGTCCGGGCACAATCCAACCGGAATGGATCAGCAAGATGGCAAAAGACGCAATCGTCTTCGCCTGCGCCAATCCAGTGCCTGAAATATGGCCCTGGGAGGCTACGGAGGCCGGCGCGGTTGTCGTAGCCACAGGACGTTCAGATTTCCCCAATCAGGTCAACAACTCGCTCGGCTTCCCAGGCATCTTCCGCGGCACATTAGATGTGCGCGCCTCGACGATCACGGATTCGATGTGCATCGCCGCGGCCAATGCTTTAGCGGATATGGCGGAAGAGAGAGGGCTCACGTCAGAATATATCCTGCCCTCGATGGATGAATGGGAGGTCTTCCCGCGCGAAGCCGCGGCCGTCGCAGTTCAGGCGGTCAAAGAGGGTCTCGCGCGCACACCTATGACCTACGAAGAAGAGCTTAAAAACGCAGAGGAGATCATCCGTCGCTCGCGTGGTCTGACGACGCATATGATGGAAGAGGGCTTTATCAAACCCTACACGCCTTAGGTTAGCGTGGTCGTAACCTGAACGAAGGACGGCTTGATCTTTTCTGGGCAGCGGTCTCGCAGCTCGCTCCGCGACCGTTTACGCCTTTCTGGAGCAGTTAAACTGGAGCGCATCGCCTGTAAAGGTGCGCTGGAGGCTTACGAATACCCGCTTCAACTCCCTGATTTACACTGAGGGAATAAATTCGCTTTCCGAATGAAGATTGTCCCCCACCCCTTGTGATATCTGGCACTATTCGCTCAAGGGGCGGGGGAGTTACCATATCGGGTAGGAATAACCCGAAATAGACAGGGCTGGTGGAACTCACCAGCCGTAAACTTGTATACAGAAATGGACTGGTATGATGGAACCACAGCAACACGGCCTGAATCTGGGCAGGGGAAGCGATACCGTCGGCAGCGTACTGGTTATCGGTGGGGGTGTCGGAGGGATGCGGGCTGCCCTCGACCTCGCTGATGCAGGAATCCATGTCTACCTTCTTGAAGCGACCCCCTCCCTCGGAGGCCGTGTAGCTCAATTGGGTTTCATGTTCCCAACCCACGACTGCGTCCTCTGCCGGGGGACCTCAGATCATGGCTTCGGCTGCACCAGACCATCAATCACACCGGTCTTGCTCGACCACAACCGCCATCCAAATATCACCCTGCTCACTTCCGCCGATCTTGTTAGCTGCAAGGGCGAAGCGGGCGACTTTCATATTCAACTGTTACAACACGCTCAATTCGTCGATCCAACCCTTTGCACCAATTGCGGACGCTGTGCGGAGGTTTGCCCGGAGATTCGTCCCAGCGGTTTTCAGCTGGGCCTTAGCACACGTAAGATCATCGATAAATCTGCCCCTCGCTCCGTGCCGGACACGTTCTACATGATCGAACCCACCGAGCATTGTGCAGAATGCGGTGAATGTTTGAAAGTATGCCCCACGAATGCCATCAACCTCGAAGCGAAATCCTACGACCTGGAGATCCATGTCGGTGCTGTAATTCTGGCGGTGGGCTTCCAACCCTTTAACCCGGAGGAGATGCCCGAATTGGGGTACGGCAGGATCCCTAACGTCATCACCTCAATGCAGTATGAGCGCCTGGCTTCTCGCTCCGGCCCTACCGAAGGGATCGTAAGCCGGATCTCAGATGGCAAGATCCCTGAGCGGATCGCATGGCTGCAGTGCGTGGGCTCGCGCGACCAGCGCAACCCCTACTGCTCCTCGATTTGCTGCATGTACGCCACAAAAGAGGCCATGCTTGCCAAGCAGCGCATTCCAAATGTCGAATGCCATATCTTCACAATGGACGAGCGCGCTTTCGGTAAGGAATACAACCTCTATTACAACCAGGCGCGCGACAGTTTCGGAATCCACTACACACGCTGCCGGATTTCTTCGGTGGAGGAAGATCCTGAAACCGGCGAGATTATCCTTCGCTACCCAGCCGGGCGGAGACACGAGGAATCGGCTCCCGGGCAGGGGCCTCTTCAACAAGAACGCTTCGACCTGCTTGTTCTGGCTGTCGGCATCCGGCCGCCGGCAAAGGCTGCCGAAATCGCCAGCACCTTAGGAATAGAACTCAACGAATATGGTTTCTGTGAAACCGATAAGTTCTCTCCCCTGGCGACAACACGACCTGGAGTTTTCGTATGTGGTGCTTTCGCTTCCCCAAAGGAGATCGCGGACACTATCTTGGACGCTTCCGGTGCGGCAGCTGAAGTGATGCGCCTGTTGCGTGAAAATCTCGGGGGTCGGAAATTCAACATGTCCAATCCATTTATCTCTGAAAGCGCCATTCCCGAGAAGGCTTTAAAGGACTGTGAAATGCCCGAGATCGCCATCGCCTTGTGCGGTTGTGCAGGTGAGATTTCCAGGGTTGTGGATCTTGAGCGTGTGGCTGCCTTCGCGGGGACACTCACTGGTGTAACCCAGGTTGAGGTCCTCTCGCTGGCATGCTTCAACCCCGATCAAGATAAACTGCGGCAGTTCATCAAGGAGAGTGGTGCGAACCGGATCGTCATCGGAGCATGCAGTCACCGCACCCACGAGCCTTTTTTCCAACGCTTGGTGAGCGAAGCGGGTTTCAATCCCTACATGGTGGAGATGGTCAACTTGCGCGAGCAATGCTCATGGGTGCACACCAATGACCCTGAGGGCGCCACGCGCAAAGCTGCCGAGTTAATTCGCATGGGAGTCGAGCGCGTGCGCATGGCTCACCCCATATACAAAGAAGAGCGCGAACCCGTGCGCGCTGCGCTTGTGATTGGTGGCGGTTTGAGCGGTATGACTACCGCCCTGGCGATTGCCGATTCGGGGTACGACGTCCACCTCATTGAACGGCAGGGGGAACTGGGAGGCAATCTCCATCATATTTACTACGTCGCCGAAGAAGAGAACCCGCAACGTCTGCTTAGAGATCTTGTTAACCGAACTGTCGGGCACGAAAAGATCCGCCACTACTTGAACAGCGTAGTTACAACTCATACAGGCAGCGTGGGAGATTTTCGGGCGCGGATTCAAACGAAAGTCCCTGATGGATCCTTGTCGGAGCATGAAATTCGCCACAGCGTTGTCATCGTCGCGACGGGGGGGAAGGAAGCTTCAGGGAAGCATTACCTCATGGGGCAGGATCCGCGCGTCATCCCACAATCTGAGCTCGAGGAGATTCTCACCCACCGCACGGAAAGGACATCACGGCTGCGATCGGTGGTCATGATCCAATGCGTCGAGGCGGATGACGGGGTTGAATATTGCTCGCGAATTTGCTGCACGAATACGATTAAGAATGCCCTGCGTCTTAAGATGCTCAACCCGGAGTGTCAGGTTGTAATCCTGTACAAGAACATTATCACCTACGGTTTCCGGGAAAAACACTACCTTGAGGCACGTCGAAAAGGCGTACTCTTCGTTCGCTACACTGAAGCAGAACCTCCACTTGTTTCCCTCGAACCTCGCGGCGCCAGCCAGGCCCTGGTGATCTCCATACACGAGCATATCTTCGGCAAGACGCTAATATTCGAACCAGACCTTCTCGCGCTGAGTATGCCCGTAATTCCTTCCCGAGGCTCACGAGAACTCGCCGAAATGCTCGGCGTCTCGTTATCGCTGGAGGGCTTCTTCCTTGAAACCCATCTCAAGATGCGCCCGATGGAGTTTCACGATGATGGCATCTATCTTTGCGGAATGGCGCATTACCCGAAGTTTATCGAGGAAAGCATCACGCATGCGCTTGCTTGTGCTGGTCGAGCGTTGACCATTCTCAGCCGTCCGATCCTCCACCTGGGCGGTGTGGTCGCCGAAGTCGACAATACGAAATGCACCGGATGCCTCACGTGCGTCCGAACCTGTCCTTTCGGCATTCCAGAAATGCGATACGATCTGTGTGGAGTCGGCGAATTGGGTGGTGCAGCGTGGATCGACCCCGCTCGGTGCCAGGGCTGCGGCACCTGTACTGCAGAGTGCCCGGCACGTGCCATTCAACTGCATCATTACCACGATGACCAGATCCAGATTGGCTTGGGTCGTTGGCAAGTCCCTGCTGCATTGTCCGGAGATTAGGTGTTCCCGTCGATGGCTGTAATCGAAGTCACCTACATTGTCTACCTGGATGAAGAGCTTTGCGATGGCTGTCGAATCTGCCTGCCCGCATGTAACTTTAAGGGACTGATCTCCATCCCCGGGGAACGCATGCCGATGGTCGACCCGTGGTCATGTACCGGTTGTGGCACATGTGTAGCCACTTGCCCACAAGGCGCACTCACATTGGGCCCTAAAGAAGAACGATGAGCAAAAACGAGACATTCACCCCTGAAATCACACTCTTCACCTGCATTTACTGCGGGTATATGGCCGCCGATACCGCGGGGGCGCTGCGCCAGGAATACCCGGCCGACGTCAAGATCGTGCGCTTGCCTTGCACCGGGAAGATAGACATGCAATACATGCTCGACGCCTTCGATGAGGGTGCCGACGGCGTAATGATCATCGCCTGCAGCTTAGGTAACTGTCATCACGAACGCGGCAACGAACGAGCGCGCGCTCGAGTTCAACGGATTCAGACAATATTAAAGAATGTCGGGCTTGAACCGGAACGCGTGGAGATCCATTACGTCTCCGGCGGGATGGGCGCCACTTTTGCCGAGTATGTCCATGAAATGACCCATCGCCTGCAAGAGCTCGGCCCCAACCCAATCAAAGGTGATATCCAGCTTTCCACCACAGAACAGACATCGAAAACAGTCTAATAATCGGTCTCTCTGCCGATAATCATCAAGCTGAGGCTGGTCACACGGCCGGCTTCTTCCAGGCTTTCCACGAATATGTTATTCAATTGATCCGCCGCGGTATGAGATGTGGATTCCCACCCTCATACCCCTCCAAGCTGTAGACGAGGAAGGGGTAGTATTTTTGGGGTTTAGTTCCCACTCAGTTTTACGTGCACATCGGTAAAGAAGAGTTTTACAATGGATGCCAAAAGGTATCGCATCCTGTTTATCGTCCCCGGTCTCAGCGTCGGTGGGCTGGAAGTGTCTCTTGAACCTCTCGTGGGAAAAGGCGATAATGATTGTGGGAGGGATTAAAAATGACTGGCTCATCGTATAAAAACAAATTGAAGAAACTGGTCGAAGATGTGCGCGCGAAAGAACAGACCCTCTGGGATTCACTCAGCGACGAGGAGCGCAACGCCGCTGGGGAAATCGATCGCTGGGCGCCGAAAGACCACCTGGCACACACCACTTTCTGGACAGCGCGGCTGGTCACGCAGTTACAGGCTGCAACCGGTGGCGAGCCTCCCCAAAAACTCGAGGACTTTCAGAAGACGAATGAGGAAGTTTACGAAGACAATAAAGACCGCTGTTGGGAGGATGTCCTCGCCTGGGCGACAGAGGTTAGCCGCCATTTCCACACAGCGCTGGATGCCTTCTCAGAGGAGATGCTGGCAGATACTCCGATGTCGGAAGGCACAGGTGGTCGACCTTTATGGCAGAATGTAGCCTTCACCGGCGTGTACCACCCCATGCACCACATAGCCGATATTCATCTCGAGCGCGGGGATTTTCAAGGTGCTCAAGCGGTGCAGGAGCGCGTTGCCGAGGGGTTGGCCACGCTGGACGATGGCGATGCCTGGCAGGGAAGGACGCAGTACAACCTGGCCTGCTTCTATGCACTTCACGACAAACCCCAGCAGGCGCTTGCTCAACTCAAGATAGCCTTTAAACGTGTGCCCAACCTACTTGAGTGGTCGAAGCAGGACAACGACCTCGACTCGCTGCGTGAATTGCCTGAGTTTCAGGCTATGTTAGGCGAGGGTTGAACATGACTCACTCTTGCCATTTATGACCCCACCATGATCGAGATCATTGCTTTCGACGCCGATGACACACTTTGGGAAAACGAATCGCTCTACCATAGGGGGAAGAGTGAATTAGCGCAGATCCTCTCACCTTATCGGGAAACGGACTGGGTGAACCGTAAACTCGACGAGATCGAGGTTTCCAATATGCAGGTCTATGGGTACGGGATCAAGAGCTTTACGCTCTCGATGATCGAGACCGCGGCTAAAGCCGTAGACAGAAAGATCGAAGCTCACACAATCTCTGCGATTCTTGAGATCGCTAAAAAGATGTTATCCGCCGAAGTGGAGCTTCTCGATCACACAGAGCAAGCGCTGGTGAAATTATCCTCGGACTACGATCTGATGCTGGTGACCAAGGGAGACCTGTTCGAACAACAAAGGAAAATCTCCCGCTCGGGTATAGATCATTTCTTTCGGGTGATTGAGATTGTGGCAGAGAAAACGCCCGCAAGATACCTCGATATTCTAAAAAAGCACCATATCGAGGTTGAACGATTCTTAATGGTGGGAAATTTACTGCGCTCTGACATCTTACCCATCGCTGCCATCGGCGGCAGGGCGGTCTATATACCTAACGAGAATACCTGGTTTCATGAAGTACCTGAACAAGAGGATGTCGAAGGTGTGGAATATGACGAACTCGAGCATCTCGGCCAATTGCCCGAGTATATGGCGGCGCTCGAACGCGCCCGGGGCTGACCCGAGACCACCATCCAGGATCCAAGCGTGGACATAAAACCGGAGGGTCATGCACATAAGCGATAGGAAACATCAGCGCCAATCTTCTAACTCTCAATCCGAACAAACGAGGTGCACTATGCCATTCATCGATCTGGACCCAATAGAAGAGAAAGAGATCGTACCGGGGTATCGGGCTGTGTTCGTTCACTCTGATAATATGACCTTGGCCTATTGGACGATTGAAGCCGGCGCCGACCTCCCCGAACACAGCCACCCGCATGAACAGGTCTCAACTGTCCTCGAAGGAACCTTCGAATTAACATTAGAAGGGGAGACGAAACAGCTCGAACCGGGTGCCGTCGCCGTGATCCCTTCGAACGCTGTTCATGCAGGGACAGCGATCACGGATTGCCGCATCCTTGATGTTTTCCACCCTGTTCGTGAGGAGTGTGAATGCTCCCCGCCGCAAGCGACGGGGCTTCTAGGGGCTTGCACCCATGCACATCATTCCATGTGTAAATAGTTTGGTTCTCTCTTATGCGTGGTTCAAATTTTACAGGCTGGCCTATCCAGCCCAACCAGATATTTGAAATTGTTAAAGAGCCGCTTTGGGCAAACGCTGAGCCTATTCTGCTTCTACCGTTTAGCGCCCAATCGTATATAGTTAGTGTAAAGGCAATTCATCCCCACC
>DAOUDJ010000193.1:0-5412 GCA_034430795.1 Anaerolineales bacterium
ATCCGCAATGGGATCTCCAGACTCGGACGTGACCAGCCCCGAGATAGATCCACCCATTTCTAGGGTGAAGTCGACCTCACTCGTATCCTGCCCGGCGATCGCGGTCACTGGATCGGCTAAATCCCATCTCGGTTGATCGTCAAAGAACTCTTCCAACCAGAAATCCTGCTGGTAAACGAATACTCGATAGTCACCTTCAGGCACTGGATACATCGAGTAATTTCCAGCATCATCGGTTGCCGCGCTCAAACAAATTTCAGGATTGTCGAACCGGCATGCCACCACATCTAGCCCCTCTAAAGGACCGCCGCCTTGCTCAAAGACAGTCCCGGATATAGCTCCAGCCTCGATTGAGACGATGGTGAACTCGAATGGAAACGAGTAGATTTGGACGTCAGGTTCACCGTCGCCATCAAAATCCGTGCCGTCGTGGAATGGATGTTCTGTTCCCATTTCAAACCCGACAACATAGGTCCCCTCGTCGAGGCGACCCAATTCATACTCCCAGGATACGATCCAGATGCCCTCACTTGCGCTGACGCAGAACTCCTGCCAGGGTGCGGTGCTTTGAACCGGTTCACCCCAATACTGCAGAGCCTTTTTTTGAGAAGAGAACAAAGGTTCTCCGTTTATGACGTAGTTTATGTACGAAGTCTTGGTCCACGCCTTTGCCAGCCCTTTTGTGCAAGCTCCCCATCGTGCTCCGAGCACTACCGTGTCGTCTGTGCTGACAGTGATTTCTCCCTCCCAGATCTCCCAGGGATAGACCATTACCCTCTCACCTATATCATCTCCCTGAGCAAAAGCACTCACGGAGAATAAACTTAAACCAAGCACAACTATTGACATTAACATTACTTTCTTGTGAGACATATCCATCCTCCTCATTGAACTTTCTTGCGCCTTCTCTTTGTGATGCTAGCAGTCATACATCGTCATCAACCCATTCATCGCAAATTTCTTCGAGCAAGAAGACCAACAGCTCACCCAAATTGGCAAAGCCCCTGCGCTTTCCCGTCCCCGAGTTCTCCAGCGAGAATCGCCAGGCGCGTTTCCCCTCTGTGTCCACCTGCCACAGCCGCAGCAGGAAGGACCGATAGCCCATCTCGCCAAAGTCTTTATCTTGATGGTCGAATTCCATTGGTGATTTCTTTCACATTAAAGCAAAGGATCGTAAATGAAACGTAATCCAACCGTAAACAAATCACGGTCAAAGCGGAGGCTGTTCCTTGATTTACGCCCTCAATTTCCTTATGATGGGACTACGACCGCTCAGGTTCGTTCATGAGCCAGGCACAAGTAACACCTAATGGATTAGGTATTACCCTCTTCGGTTCTCTTCAAATTGCCTCCAATAACAAGCCGATAAGCGGGATAGTCTCGGATAAAGTCCGTGGCTTATTGGCCTTCCTGGCAGTTGAAGCGGATCAACCCCATCGCCGAGATTTTCTCGCCGAGATGTTCTGGCCGAATAAACCGAGAGGCGTGGCCAGGAACAACCTGAAGCAGGCTATCGCCAATCTGCGGAAAGTGCTGGGTGACAGAGAAGCCATAGTGCCTTTTCTGCTCATTTCCGGCGATGATGTCCAATTCAATTTGGGAAGCTCACACTGGATTGATGTGAACGAGTTCAGCGAACTCGTGGGTGCCTGTGCTAATCACAGCCATCAAGAGGGCGGAGGTTGCGAGGCATGTCAAGGCCTGATGAAACAGGCTTGTGAGTTGTATAAGGGAGAATTCCTGGCCCAATTCTCACTTCCCGACAGTCAAGCTTTTGAGGAATGGGCGTTAATAAACCGAGAAGTATTTCATCAGCGAGCAGCAAGAGCTTGCCGAGAGCTCATCTCGCTCTTCGAAGAACAAAGTGAGTTAAAGGAAGCGCGTAAATATGCACGACGCTTGGTGAGACTTGCGCCATGGAATGAGGAATCTCATCGCATCCTGATGCGACTGCTTGCCCGCAGCGGCAAGCGTTCCGCAGCCCTGAAGCAGTATGAAATCTGCCGGCGCATCACGGCCGAAGAATTCGGGGTTGAACCGTCAAAGACGACCAAAGAGCTCTATCAAAGCATTCGCGAGGGGGGGATCGACGCACTCCCTGTCTCATCGTTTCAGAAACAACCCCCCGATGTGGACGATAAGATCCGCATACCAGCCGAAAGCAAAGCCAAGACGCCCGTGAGATCCCACATTCCTAGATGGGTGTTTCCTTCCGCTGCGGTCATCCTCGCCGGAATTGCTTTAATCGCCTGGCTTGCGGCATCCAACTTTCGAAAGACCCCAAACGGAATAAATGAGGGATTGACTCAAACCGATCAAACAACCTCAGGTGAAGGTATCCTGCCTATCTCAGGCGATGATGAGATCATCAGAGGAGCTTTTGGTGGAGGTACGACCTGGTATGTTTCGACCGATGGGGATGATTCTAATGATTGCCTCACTTCAATAACCGAGTGCTTCAGTATCAACGGCGCAATGAGGAAAGAGGGGTTTTCTGCGGGTGACACGGCACTTGTGGCCACGGGTGTCTATACGGGTATTGGCGCTGAAGTCGTCTCGCTTTTCCAAGATGTCGCCCTCTCCGGGGGATGGGATGAGGGTTTCACATTACAAAGTGGTTTGTCCACGATTGATGGTGATGGTGTGCGTCGTGGTATTTCCATAACTCAAGGCACAGATGTTTTTATTGAGCAGTTTGTAATTCAACATGGTTTATCAACCGATGGAGGGGGAATCATTGTCAATGGCTCTTTGACCTTAAGCAACACTACGATAAACGGAAACACGGTCTCCGATGAGGGGGGCGGGATATTCATTCAAAGCGGGGCAACGGTCATTCTGAATAACAGCACCATCAACAACAATGCCGCTAACTCTGGAGGTGGTATTTTTATCGCCGGGGGAACACTTTTTGTAAATAACAGCACAATAAGCGGGAACAAATCTGGCGGTGGTGGCGGCATCAATAACCTTGGCGGCACCGTAGATCTCTATAGCACCACTGTGACTCAAAATAAAGTTAGCCATATGGGTGGAGGTGGAATAAGAAATGAGAACGATGGAATTGTAACTTTACGGAATAGTATCGTTGCCGGGAATTCTGGCTCCAGCCCGGACTGCGGTGGAAGTATTCAGAGCTCAGGCTACAACATCATCGGGAATACAATCGATTGCTCGTTCGAGCCGGTTGTTGGCGATCTCATTAATATAGACCCAAATTTAAACTTCTTACAGGACAACGGTGGGTTTACCCTCACACATGCGCTAAACCAGGGCAGTCCAGCCATAGATTCCGGCAATCCTGCTATTCCAGGAAGTGGAGTAGTAGGCGTTTGCACAACTGCTGACCAGCGGGGTGCCGAACGCCCCCTTGATGGAGATGGTTCTGGTGGGAACCGGTGTGATATTGGAGCTTACGAGCTGGATCCGACGTCGTCACCCGCGGCATTTCTCGAGCTGGAGACGAAAGTCTACCCAGATGAGCGCGCGGTTCTTGAAGCGTTCTACCTCAGCACCGACGGGGACAATTGGAAGGATGCCAGCGGTTGGCTCTCCGAGCAATCCGTCTGCAGCTGGTATGGGATAACGTGCGTCGAAGGGTCGGTATCAAAATTAGGTTTGGCGGACAATCAATTAAATGGACCTTTCCCTGGTAACCTATCCGACCTCTCCAATATCATCACACTCGATTTAAACGGTAACAGTCTATCGGGAGAGATCCCTTCCGGATTAGGGGATCTTCAGAATTTGGTACGCTTGGACCTCAGCTTCAACAAGTTAAATGGGAATATTCCTCCTGAATTGGGTCAACTCGATAAGCTTGTTTACCTTGTCTTGAATGGCAACCATATGCTAAGTGGGTCTATCCCACCAGAATTGGGCAACCTTTCCAGTTTAAACGACCTTGTGCTTTCTTCCTATGAGGGAGGCACGCAATTGAGTGGAACAATCCCTGTTGAGTTGAGTAATCTGACGAAGTTAACCTATTTAGAAATTTCAAACTCCTTGGTAACCGGCCCAATCCCTCCCGAACTTGGCAACCTGACAAATCTGATATATCTAGATCTCACACACAGCCCACTATCGGGAACTTTACCTGCGGAGATAGGCAACTTGACCAACCTCCAAATCTTCCATATAGGTGAAGGTAAAAACACCTTTTATGGTTCGCTGCCGACGAATATGATGAATTGGAAGAAGATGCGTTCACTCCAATTCAACGGAACCGATATTTGCGAACCTCCAGATCCCGCTTTTCAGGCATGGCTCGATGGTATTCCAGAGTTGTATCGGACCCGTATCCTGTGTCCCCCTGATCAGTAAACGGCATCCTCGGAAGAACTAACCATTCATGAAGCGCGCTGTCCTGGAATGACGAAACACAAAGAAGATACCGAGGATGTAGAGCGGCAAGGTCAATAAGAAATATGCATGAACGACATAACTCGGTAGCATCCCCAACAGCTTACCCACGTCGTTATTTGACCCTGCGCTGCCCCAGTAGTTATAGAGGGAGTTCGCGAACGGAGATATCAAGCCGACGATCACAAGGTTGAGCCATACACATTTTGTACGGATCAACACCCACATACAAACACAGAAAAAGACTGCCCCCGTTAGTAGATCAGCCAGGTATGGAGCAGCCAAGAATACCCAGTCGGTCGAACCCGTAATTCGAACGTAGCCCCAATAAAAACCATATTTAGTGAAGGATGGCCAAAACACAAACTCGGTGACACTGGCGCCTTCCAGCAGCGCCACGAAGGCATGACTCCCCTCGTGTCGAATGGTCCCTATGATTTGGTAGATTGGGTAGGCGATTATCCAGAGTAAATCCCTTTTCCGTACCATCGCGGATTACCTCCGTTTGGCTATTGGAGTCGAGCTTCGCGCAGCATTCTGTACGCGTCACATCATCGATATTATATAGGTCTAATCGAGTTTAGCGTCTGCTTAGCGGGAGCATCCAATTCCGAGCCTTGTTGGAATTGGTGGCATAGAAAAAGGGCGCATCCCTGCTTGGGATACACCCTGATACCTGGCACTAGGCTCCTCGGAGTGGACTCGAACCACTAACCTACCGGTGTAAGTCCGAATAACTCAATAAGTGGCTCTCGGGGTAGTGTATATCCCGTTAACCTCGTGACGAGGGCGGAGGCTGCTACCTCTGCCCTCACCCTGGGCCAGGGATGAAGTTTTATCCTGTCCTTGGCGCTCGGGCGATAAGCCAAAAGAAGGACCTCAAAGCCTCTGATGCTTTCCGAGTCTGGACTGTCGCTAAAAGCCTGGATCCTGAGGGTGCCGGCGTTGTATCGATCGCTGCGTTGCGTGCACGATTACGACGCATGGGGCGGGCAGATAGCACAATCTCCAAGATGATCTCCCAGGCCGTCAGTAGAAAATGGATTTCCA
>DAOUDJ010000194.1:0-5272 GCA_034430795.1 Anaerolineales bacterium
GCTCGATCTGGGGGAACTCGCCCCCGCCAGTGCTGTATTGCGGTACGTTGCTGACATTGCTTGAGAACCGGGTTCCCCCGCCGGAGCAGTTGGCCAGGATGCCCAGCACCCAGAGGCACTTGTGCTTCCAGGTGATCTCCCAGGCGCGTTTGAAGATGGCGGAAATGTCCATGCGTTTGTCCTTTGCTTAGAATGGTTTACTTATAAGGGTACTTTACAACAGATTGAGGTGGTTTACAGAGGGTTAATTTCTCATTTACCTGACAAGTAGCCTACATAATTGTGATGGAACTCATCAAGGGATGACAGCTTGGAAGGCTTGTTTGCACCACCTTAATAAGGATTATGTCTTGTCCAAACGCCAAACTAGTGCGGCTCGATGATGACGTCCTTGAAGTCCCACCCTTCGTATGGTCTTAAAGGGAGCTTAGCCCACGGTTTAATTAAATAATGATCTTGCGCATATATGATTGGTATAACTACTGCCTCTTCAATCAAAATCTTATCCGCCTGCTGATACAATCGCATTCGCTCCGGCTGGTTTAAAGTTCGCTGCGCTTCTTCCAACAATGCATCGTATTTATCATCCCGCCAGCCCGGCAATAAATTTCGAACACCTACACTTAGAAAACTGTCCGGATCGGGATAGTCGGAGAGCCATCCCATATAAAATACATTCTTGCTGCGAATCGTGCGAAGGACGTTTTCCCACTCCGTAATCTCTATCTTTACTTCTATATTCAATATGTCATTCCATTGTGATTTCAGGTACTGGAGTTGTTTTAACGTATCAACCCATACAATTTCCACTGTTAAAAATCCCTGGCCCTCAGGATAACCGGCCTGCGCCAAGAGCTTGCGCGCCTGGGCTGGATCATATGGTAAGCCGATCCCCGGTGAGTGCCCGGGTATGGTTGGGGGAACGAACCCCCCAGTTGCGGGATCTACGAATCCTTCTAATACTTCATCGGCTATCTTCTCCCGGTCTACGGTCATAGCAAAAGCCCGCCGAACCCTCACATCATCAAAGGGAGGGCGACTCGTGTCGAAACCCACAAAATATAAGTTCTGCATGGGCTCAGATACGTATTCCTCAGCATATCTATATCTTGCATGATAGGTCGTATCGCCAAGGATGGCTACGTCAACACGGTCTGTTTCATACAATTCCAACTCCTCAGGTGACCGTGTTCTCTTGTGCAACGTCACATCGACCTTCTCCAGATTCCCAGAAAACCCACCATGATAGGTCGGAGACCTCACTAAACTGATGAACTGCCCGGGTTCGTAGGATTCGATCTGAAACGCGCCGTTGGTGACGATGTGTTCCATGTCTGTCCAGGCATCGCCATAGGTTTCCACGACGTGACCAGGAACAGGGAGTAAGATGTAAAGCATTTGCAGAAAATAACTGGCAGCTCTCTCTAATTCCACCTCTAAGGTCAGTTTGTCGATTGCCCTCACGCCCACTTGATCCGACTCAGTAATATCTCCTTCGTAGTATGCCCTGGCGTTTTTGATGTCGTTAAGCAGACCAGCTTTTCCGGGTCGAGCTTTGGTGGCATGATCCAGGGTGCGCTTCCACGAATATTCGAAATCCGCTGCGGTAACTTGCGTGCCATCGCTCCAAAAGACATCGTCTCGCAGGTGGAAGACGTACCTGCGCCCATCTTCAGATATCTCCCACCGCTGAGCCACATCAGGAATGATTTCCCACCCCGCGTCAAACTCAACCAACGAGCTGAAAATCGCTAAGATAATTTTTCCTGAAGTCGTATCATTATAATTGGATGGATCCAGTGTTGGGGGTTCGTTAGAGACTAGTCGAAATGGGTGAGGAGCAGGTTCCAGAGTTTCTTGTTTAGTGATCGATCCTCGCTGGCGTAGGGCAAAGGCTTCATCGTAGGCTCCCCGCGACCGTTTATAGTCAAACGCGGTGTGGTAGGTCAGCCCCAACTTCATCAGTGTGCGCGCCGCGCGGTCAAATTCTTCCTGATCCCTTAATATCACCAGCGCCCGCTCGTAAAAATCGATAGCCTCTTGGTGGGTATAGTCCAGACGCGCCTGGTCCCCGGCTCGCTGGAGGTAGTCCACTGCTTTATCCTTGGCTTCTGCAGCCTCAAAATGGTAGGCCATCAACCCGGAGAACTCGTCCACCCGATCGGGAAACAGTTCCTCCAAAGCCTCGCCCACCTTCAGGTGGAACACCTTCCTGAACTCATGAAGAAGTGAATTGTAAGCCGCCTCCTGTGTCAGGGCGTGCTTGAAGATGTACTCCAACTCGGGGATACGCGCTTTCTCGCGCACAAGATCGACACGCTGGAGCTGGGATAGGTGGGTGTCCAAATGCATCTCGGCTTCGGAAATCATCTCCAGGATCCGGTACAAGAAACTTTGTCCAATCACTGAAGCCATTTGCAAGGTGCGGCGCACATCCTCTTCCAGCCTATCGATGCGCGCCAGCAGGACGCCCTGCAGGGTATCGGGGATGCTCATCGCCTCGAGCGCTTCAGTTGCCCGCCAGCCCTGCTCGTCCTGGACGATCAAGTCCTGCTCCATCAGGTGGCGGATAACCTCCTCGAGATAGAAAGGGTTGCCCTCCGATCTCTCCATGATGGTTCGCCAGATCTCCTCGGGCAGTTTGGTTTCTCCCAGGAGTTGCTCCAACAAACTGGAGGAATCGTCTACGGACAATCTGCGCAGGTGAATCTCTGTTGTTCGATGTGGGAAATCGGTCTCGGCTTTGAATTTGACCCCCCAGGAGCCGTGATCACGATCGATGCGCATCAGGATGAGGATCATGAGCGGCATGCGGTCGGTGAGACCAAGTAGACCTTCCAGCGCCTCCAGGCTCGAGGGGTCCGACCAGTGCATATCCTCGAAGACCAATACGGTTGGTTCCTTATCCGAAACTTGACCGAAATAGTCACTCACCGACGTTAACGTACGCTTCTTCAGCGTTTCTCCGTCGAGGGACTGGATGTGCTCTTCGGCCTCCGTTTCCCCTTTCAGACCCAAGAGACGCGCGAGATAAGGCAAAACATCATCGGCACATTTCTCACCAAACAACTCCTTTACCCGGCGCCGCAGCGCCACGACGATCTCCACCTGTGGCGCGCCATCGGAGAGGCCAAGGTCGGCCAGCAAGAGCTGGGTGATCGTCCAGTAGGAGAGCGATCCGCCATAGGATAGGGCGCGCCCCTCCAACCAGCGGATCGAGGAAGGTGAAAACGGCGCAGCTTCGCCGTCACCTTCAGCTTCGCAGGTGTTCGCCTTCACTTCTTCCAACAAACGCGTTTTGCCGATGCCGGCGTCGCCAATCACGGTCACGATTTGACCATGGCCATCACAGAGCGAGAGCAGAGAGGATTGCAGCTTCTCCACCTCCTGCGCTCGTCCGACATGGGGTGTTGGCAAACCTGCGAGGCCGCGCCCGGTCTCGGGCTCTGCCTTCGCTCTTATCAACTCGAAAGCCTGGAGCGGCTGCGCTTTGCCCTTGACCTTGATTTCACCGAGGTCCTTCAACTCAAACGCAGCGCTGATCAGCCGGGCGCAAGCTTCAGACACAACCACCTTCCCCGGCGCGGCAGCTGACTGCAGTCGCGCAGCCACGTTCACGGCGTCGCCGATGGCCAGGTACTCCACGTGCATGTCGGTGCCGATCTCGCCGATGACCACGGTTCCAGTGTTGATGCCAATGCGCATCTGGAAGTCGTCGACAATACTCCCCAGCTCTCGGGCGTATGCCTTGACGGATTCCTGGATGTCCATGGCGGCGCGCACGGCGCGAATGGGGTCATCTTCGTGGGTGATGGGTGCGCCGAAGAAGGCCAGCACGCCGTCTCCCAGGAGCTGGGCGATGGTCCCTTCGTAGCGGTAGACGGCCTCGCCCACGCACCTGTGAGCGCCGACGACGATTTCCTTCCACACCTCGGGATCGAGTTTCTCGGCGATGGCGGTGGAGCCGACGATGTCGGTGAAGACGATCGTGACCGGCTTGCGCTCACCTTCGATCTCCGACCGTGCCGCTTTTATCTTTTCGCGGTATTCATGGGGAGCCGTCTCTTGCAGCGACCTGAGCAACGATTCGCTGCTCGTTATCGAGACTGCATCCAGCCTGGTTCCGCAATGTAGGCAAAATAAAGCCTCGGGCGTATTTGACGTTCCGCAAGCCGCACAGTTGCGCATGAGCGGTTGGCCGCATTTTTGGCAAAATTCGGCGTCAGAGGGGTTCTCATGCGAGCAATCAGAGCAAATCAGGGTCATGGAATGGATCTCCACAGGGCTGGGGTTCTCAGCTTGAAAGCTGCATCACACGCAAAATCGGTGTCATGGGCAAGGTGCATAGAGATCATGTCCCAACGACCACGTTCAGATTCCAGTCGATCGTGACCGTGGAGTTTCATGTCGAACCTCGAGGTGCTCAAGAGTATTCCCCCAATTTGTGATTTACCGGAATGCGATCTTCATTCTTGAAGCTTTGATGTGGTCTATTGAGAGGAGGATGAATCAAAGCAATGAATGTGTTATGTCATAGCGAGTATAGCATTATCTGCATGTCGTTGAAAAAGTGAGATGTGAAGTCTATTGGCCTCGAGCGTATCTGCCAGGATGAGAAACCTCGAGTTCAAACGGACCCGCATCCCTGGTTAGGAAGGCGCTCTGTTTGTGTTACTCGCGCATGCGAAAAGGATGGTCTTGATCTGGAATGGCGTCAGGTTTGGATGTTTGGCACGTATCAGAGCGACGATGCCGGCGATATGAGGCGCGGCAAAGCTGTTTCCTGTAGTAACACAAGAGCCGCCATTCAACCACGATACTTCAACGTTAATCCCCAGCGCCCCGAATTCAACCGGTGGGGAGGGATTGTAATAGTACGTCATCGGCTCAGGACAGTCATGTGCGGCGACAGATATGACCGAGGAATAAAGCGAAGGGTAGCTTGGCACAGAGATATTATTAACTGCCGAAACCAGGACGATATTGTTAAAGTATGCCTGATCTGCTAATTCATGAAACAAGGCATAATATTCCGCTCGTGAGGTGCTGAGGCTGAGATTGACAACATGCATCTCGTGCTCAATAGCCCAACGCAATCCTCCAGCAAATTGAAGGGCTTTTGCCGTCATGTCTCTCCCAAGCACGCGGACACTATATAATTCGGCGTCGGGGGCGATGGCATGGATGATGCCTGCACATGCGGTCCCATGTCCCGACAGATCGATAAGGTCTTTATCCTCGACGTAACGCACTTTATTCTGCTCTTCAGCGT
>DAOUDJ010000195.1:0-9269 GCA_034430795.1 Anaerolineales bacterium
CCCACAATCTTTTCTCGTCTGGTTGCAAGTCACAGTGGTTAATGACGCGGATATCGAGGCGATGTCAAGCATTCTCGAGACGTTCGATATCGTGGATGATCTTCCGTTTGATTAATATCGCTCCTCGCCATTTCACGTGGGTAAGTTATCCATTCGCTGTCCAGAAATGACTGGGCCAAGGGGATGATGGACAAGGCGGAGTTCCTGCCTCCGGATCCGACTCACTCTAACGTTTAGTCCAGGTTGATTTTTAAGCTCCGGCTTAGCTAGGCCATTCCACTCCACATGATTAAATTCCTAGCGCATTCGATGTATGTTTACGGCATGAGCGCCTGGCTCGCCGCGAAGGACCTTCTTCTCCGGAATGCTGCTACCATCCATTTCGGCGCCTCGTAGATTCTCTCAGAGGGACATCCGATGAATAATGCGCCGAGCACAATGGATACAACGCAAGGGATGTCCAATCATGGGACAGAAACATCGTCATCTGACTTTGAGTTCAATTCGACCTATTAGGAGATTATGCATGAAAACCCCGCGACGCTGCCTCTCGATCCTGATCCTTCTTCTGTTCTCTCTGACTGCTTGCCAGGGAGAAACCGCAGCACCCACGCCAGTGCCGCCCGTCGTGCGGATCGGATCTCGAACGGAAGTCATCACCGGAATCACGACCTCCGGCTTGCCTAATCCCCTGGCTTACTCGCTCGACGGGGAATTAATGGCCCTGGTGGATTTCTATGATTTTGTAAACATTTATCTCTACGTGGGCGCCGTCCAGGAGTATTGGTATGAAGCTATGATCTTGGAGCGGGTAGACATGACCAACGTGGCCGCCTCGTACAACAAACAGCGCATCGCCGTGGGCGTCGAAGATACGCAGATCACGGTTTGGGACACTTCACATCTTGGTCCGGAGACTGCGCCCGGTACGGAACCCATTCTGCTGCAAACAATCGAAGCCCCTTCGACCTTAGGCTTGTGGTTCTCCCACGACGCCGAACACCTGTTGTCGCTCACCCCGGACCGGATCTCGATCTGGAACTGGACCGACGGGGAATTGCTCGATGCCCTTGATGGGGAGTTCACGATGATGGCGACTTCCCCGGCCGAAGCAGTCTTCGCGGTCGCCCTCCCCGATGGCAGCATCGATCTGTGGGTGATCGAGGCCGAGGAGCCGGCCTATTCTCTGGCAGGGCATCCAGGGGGCGTACACAGCCTGGTCTTCTCTCCCGACGGGCGCACCTTGGCCACAGGAGGCGCGGATAACCAGATCCACCTTTGGAACGTCTCGGACGGAATTCTAATCCACACCCTCGAAGTCCACACGAGCCCGGTGCGGCAATTAGCTTTCTTCCCCGACAGCGCGGCGCTCGCTTCCTTGGCAGACGACGCCCTGCGCATCTGGCACGCAGAAAGCGGTCAGTTGCTTCACAGCGAATCGTCGGACGCCAGCGCGATCGAAGTATTAGCCATTTCCCCGATAGCGCCGATCGTCTATCTGGGGTATGCAGACGGGACGCTCTTCGCGTGGGAAGTCGCCGTCTTCCCTCCGGGCATGCCCACGCCAGATAAAACGCAGACCGATGTCGCCAGCCAGAAAACGTTGGCCGTGATGTTCGCCGACGCGCCGATTGAAGCGGTATCGACCCGCACTCCCGAGGTGGCGAGTCCTACATTGGAGCGAACGCCCAAGCCGACCGCCACCAAATTTCCGTTTGCGGATCTGGGATTCGTTGTTTTCTTTTCTGATCAAGGAATCCAATACAATAGGGAGGCGTATATTTTGAGCGCGGATGGCTCAGGGCCGATCCGGTGGATGAGCCATTTGGGAATATTTAGAGATATTGCTTGGTCGCAAGATGGCGTTCGCCTGGCATTCGTCGCTGACTGGGATGGTGATAATGAAATCTATGTCATGAACGGAGACGGCTCGGACCTCATGCAACTGACCTACAATTCCACCAATGATAGTGGACCAGTCTGGTCCCCCAATGGCACGAAGATCGCCTTTTATTCACAACGTGATCCTGTGCCAAACCATGAAGGCCCCCCTCAAGAGATCTACATAATGAATGCTGATGGTTCCAACCAAAAACGATTGACAAACAATACCACCAGTGATTATTGCCCTGCCTGGTCTCCTGATGGGAAACAGATTGCCTTCTCATCATTTTACTTCACCTACGAATCGGTGAGGATCGAGATCATGAATGCAGACGGTAGCGGACAAACCCTATTTATCGATACTCCCCTAGACGACTACTGTCCGGTCTGGTCACCAGATGGAACACAGATCCTCTTTCAATCCCAAGACGCCAAATCAATGGATGCATCTGCTCACATCATGGTTGGGAACTCAGACGGAAGCAACTTGGTAAGCCTGACAACCAATGGTGGGATTAATGAGGACCCAAGCTGGTCACCAGATGGGAACTGGATCACATTTGTCTCAGACCGGGAAGGTAAACGCGATATCTTTATCATGAGCGCTCAGGGATCTGGGCAGGCCAATTTAACTAACTCTCCAGAGTCACATGAGTTTAGTCCAATCTGGATACCATCTTCTAACACAAATGGGGTGGGAACAACACAGGTCGAAACCACTGGGACCAAAACCCCGGTTTTTACCAATATTCCCCTGGCAACAGAGACCCATACCAAAATCCCTTGTACAAGCAAGGCTGAATTCGTCGAAGATATTACCATCCCGGATGGCACGGAGGTGGGTGCAGGAAATCCCTTTACCAAGATCTGGCGTTTCCGGAACATTGGCACGTGCCATTGGACGTCAGATTACGCTATCGTTTTCGATAGCGGGGATCAGATGAACGCTCCAAATTTTTATCCCTTAACATTGGGATCGGTTCCTCCTGGTTCTACAGTAGATATTTCCTTAGAGCTTCAAGCACCGGACTTGGAAGGTACATATAAGGCAATCTTCCACTTACAGAGTGGCAGTGGGGAAATTTTTACACAAAGAGGATTTTGGGTTGAGATCGAGGTGATACTAAGAGGTTAAGAAAACAAACAGAAGTCCAGCCTCTACAAAAAGTTAAGAGCGGAGGAGAAAGATATTAAATGGATAGATCCAAAAAATTGATTATTATGCTCGTCTACGCGCTGCTGCTCTCTGGATGTGGTTCGCCATCCTCTACAACACCATCTTCTGTGCCTCCCACACAAACATCGAAGCCGGTGATGGAGGCATCCCCAACGACAGAAACTGAAAACGTCGTCCCCGCTGAGATCCAACGAGTTCCCAACAAGCCTCTTTCCAACGAAGGTCCGTGGTGGGTCTTCTCCACAACTGACGGCCTTTTTGCGATCAACCCGGATGGCAGCGGTCTGACCCAGTTCTACAACGGACCAATCAACCAACCGTACACGAATCGCATCCTTGCTGCTCCAAACGGCGGACACATTGCATATCTCACAGGTAGAGAATTCTTCGACGTTACCCTCAGAATAAACATCTTCCCCCAGAGCACGTTGATTGTCGAAAAGCCGCTCACCTCGGATCTAAGTGAACCTGACGCAGATTCCATGCCTGGCGATCCAGAAGTGGAAGCAGTGCGGGCGATGACGGAAGTTCAAAGTCTGGCCTTTTCACCAGATGGCAGCTATCTGGCATTCATGGGCGCCATCGAGGGTCCGACATCTGATCTCTATGTAGTTTCTCTTGATAATCTCCAGATAACCCTGTTGACCAGTTGGCCATCCCAAGGATACCAACCGGTTTGGTCGCCGGATGGAAAGTATATCGTTCACACCGGTGTAAGTACGTTTGGAAGCGGCGCAGGCTATACCATGGAGGGAATCTGGGCAGCACGAGCTGATAATTCCGAAGTGGTGACACTGTATGACATCTCCGATTCCAGTTCTGAGAAAATCATCGGCTGGGTCGATGACCAAACGATCCTCGTCCATAGTTGGGATCCCTCATGTGGATCAAAAAACTTGAAAACATTCAATGTCGAAACCAAAGAAAGTATTCTGCTGTGGCCGAAGTATTTCAACTCAATCGCCTTCAATCCCTCACACGCTGTTGCCTTCCTCAGTACCTTTGGAGAGGCATGCATCCCTGATAGTGGCCCAGGTTTGTATCTGGTTCCCACTGACGGAAGGGCTCCTTGGCGCATTGTCGAAGATGATGTACCCCTGATGATCTGGTCGCAGGAAGCCAATCTTTTCCTGGCCTTATCAGAGTATGGAGTTCTCGCGATCGATTCCAACGGTCAAATCATCGACTTGGACATGCCGCGGGGGGCTTATGCCTTCCCAGCTGTGGCGCCTGGCTCAAAAGATCTCGCCTGGCCCGGCAATTCGCTCTGGATTGGACCCTTGCTGGGTTCAATTGATCACCCACCGCAGCTGATCTTCAACGAGCCCGTCTCCACAGTCACCTGGGACCCCAGCGGCCTATCCGTGATCTTTTTCGCAGACAGCGGTCTTTATGTGGCCCATAGCCCCGATTTCACCCCCTTGCTCATTGCTGAAGGACTAGATAACCGGAACGGGTTTTCCGGCTGGGTGATGCCCTGAATCGAGCGGATTCTCATCTCTGGAATACTATTGATCCCGCGAGCCCAAAATAAAAGGGCAGGCGAACCATGAAACGTATTGAAATGAAATCCTGATGTTCCACGTAGTCGGCTGTTGGCGAAGCAGGAGTAGAGTGTGATATTGAAAAGAGTACTTTACATAGCAGCTCCACTGGCATTTATCCTTGTCTCAGCCAATTGCGGTACGGAGACGCCAGAGCTACCAGAAACTCGAGCTCTATCTGAGACGATCCGTGTAGCAACGGAGCCAGGTGAAGATGCACCCGACGCTTCGCCATCGGCTCAAGCAGAGCCACCCTTCCTCCCCTCAACAGCGCCTCCGGCAGAAATCTCTCCACCGATCGATTATGAGAACGCTATTCCGCACTACGCAGCCGGAACGGAATTAAGTATCTCCCTGATCGGGATGACCGAGGCAACGACAGGCTGGGCTGTTGGTCAAAAAATCGGTGATACTGATCACATTCTAAAGACAGAAGATGGTGGTAAGACGTGGTGGGATGTCACCCCACCGCAGGCAGCACCCCCGTCAGGGGATGTTTTGCTAGCGGAGGCATTTTTCCTGGACGAGTCGAACGCCTGGGTAAGTTATAAACCCTATGAGATCGTCTGGCGCACGACGGATGCAGGCATCACATGGTTTCATGCACGTGTGCCCATGGCAGGTAATCTTGGCGCCACGCTGTGGTTCCTGGATGCTGAGAACGGCTGGATGATGAAATATCTCGATGCCGGAATGAATCACGTGTATTGCGCCCTCTTCCGCACAACCTCGGGTGGCCGATTCTGGGAGAAAGTTTTCGATCCCTACTCCGATGGAGGTATCCAGAGTTTCGCGAAAACCGGCATGGTCTTCTCCGACACCAATATGGGCTGGATAACCAGAGACCCTCAAGGTGTGAAGCCCGGCGCATTTGTCGACGCGACGTCGGATGGTGGCTATGTCTGGGAGGAGGTGGGCTTACCCCCTCCTGCGGACGAGCCTGAAAAATTTAATCAGGAATTTTGCGGGATGTTCGAACCCGAGTTGTTCTCCACATCATCAGGTGCCCTCGTCGTCACTTGCAGGCGCTTCGACGACGGCGAGAAGATCACAACTCATTTCCTCCTGCTTACCTCTGATGCTGGAGTGACCTGGAAGATCTACGATTATCCGGGAGGCGACTTGCATTTTATCAGCCAGAATGTGGCTTATGCTCTAGGGCGTGATATCTACAAGTCAACCAATGGTGGAAAGAGCTGGACGAAAATCAAGGAAATCTATTGGGACGGCCAATTTAACTTCGTGAACGAAAATATTGCTTGGGCGGTGGCTCGCGCAGAGGATGAAATCGCACTCGTTCATACCACGGATGGGGGCCTAACGTTTTCCGAGATCAAGCCGCAAGTCATCGACCCTCCTACTGCTTACTTGGTTTCTCCGCCAAGCACATCATCCGAGATCGATCCAGCCACCATTGGCGGTGGATCTAAACAAATCGCGTTTATTTCCTATCGTGAGAATGCAGATCCATATGTGTCAGATATCTATCTGATGAACATCGACGGATCAGGATTGACGGAGATCACCGACAGCTCCGGCTTGATAAGTCATTTCTCCTGGTCACCGGACGGCCTAGCGATTAGTCTTCGATTCGGATCGGGATGGCGACTTTGAGATCTATACCGTTCAAGTCGACGGTACGGGTCTCACCCAAATCACATACAACTCGTTCGACGATATCGATCCAGCCTGGTCGCCCGATGGGACACAAATCGTATACGTCTCTCGAGGACCTGGTGAGGAAGCCATTTATCTCATGAACACGGCTGGCTCGGCGGCTCAATACCTTGTAGATGGACGTACTCCAGCCTGGTCTCCGGATGGATCCATGATCGCATTCAGCCGCATCGAGGATGGCATCTACATGATCGGCGTCAATGGCAGCAATTTGAACTGTCTGACCGACAGTACCCATCACGGGTGGGATCTATTACCCCGTATGGTCTCCTGACGGCAGTTTGATTCTCTTCGGTTCAAACCGTCACCAACCTGAGTGGGCTGCGGCCGAATCCGTCTACGTTATGAGCGCAAATGGAAGCGGCATCGGCACCCTATCAGAGGTGTGGGGGATGCCGCCTTATGCCTGGTCCCCCGACGGTCGATGGATCGTCTACACCCAAAGCTTTGGATCCGGTGCGACGCTGTACATCATGGACGCCCAGGGTTTCAATGTGAGATCCCTGATGGAGGATAACGAGGGTCTGCATCCGCTCTGGCGGCCTTGAGTGTGGCATAGACGCACACCAATATCGATTTGATTCAACTCCCAAGTGCAACACAGAAGAATGAAGGTGAGGTTTGAGGCTTTCCTGTCCTATACCCCGAATGCACTTGCTAGATTGACTCTCCGCGTGTAGCATAAATCAAACTAATGCTCGCTGGGTTCCGAGCAGTCGTAAATCGCTAGGCCACCCTTGGAAGCCCAGCCTGACGGTCCAAGGCCCCCTTTTTGGGAAGCGAACTTCTATGTTGATGTTTTTGTCAAGTCTCCAGGACATGGCGTCCTGAACACTCGGCTCACACGAGCCGCCCGCTGTGTCCCATTTTCTGCTTATCTCCTTACTAAGGCCAACCTAAACACCATCACTAATCTTCTGTCAGATGTAGGGCTGATCATTCTTTTAAGCTGTTCTTCACCTTGAACCAACTTCTATCCGTGCCGGAATAGTTCCACCGGACACCCAATGCTGCCTTCGCCGCAAGGCGATGGGGGGAGGGAGGTGTGAGCGGAGCCATCTCATAATCGGTTTCCCGTCGGAAACCCGTCCGTTTCCCGCCCGCTCACACCATGTAGCCCTATCATCCGATCTGCTTGGGATTGGCCTCGCATCATACTGTTATCGTTTTCAACGCCGCCCCTTTTGGGATCTCGCCCGTCTCCAGGTAGCGCCAAAGTGCGATGAGGAGTTTACGGGCAAGGGCCACGATGCCGATCTTTCGCACCCGACGGCTTCCCTTTCCGAATCTCTTCTCATACCAGTGGCTTAGCTCGCTATCCGGTTGGTGGATCAGCCACTGCCAGGCAAACTCAACCGCTAAGGAACGGAGACGAGCATTGCCGCATTTGCTCATTCCTTTATCGCGGGAGGTTTCTCCACTCTGATGGGGGACTGGATCCAGGCCAACCAGGGCGCCGATCTCCCGACTATTCTGGAATTGACGCCATGAAAAGAGCTCCATGGTGAGGGGCCACACCGTCCCGGCGTCCTTGAGGGAGGCGGTGTTGATATGGATGCTTTTCAGCCGCATCAAAGCCCGGGCCATCGTGACGCTGGGATGATCGGGTTGTCTAAGAGCCAGCCTTTGCTCCTGCTCGATGACCTTCATCTGCTGCTCCACCAACTGCAGGCGCTCATACTCTTGTAGGAGTCGTGCCGTAAGGCCAGGAGGCAGCGGTGAGCCATCCCACTTTCGCACAAGGTTGAGCTCTTTGGGCAGATCTCTGTTGACCGACAGGCTGATGCCTTGAGTTGCCAGCAACCCTTTAATGCGGTTGATGTGCCGGTTGCGCTCGCCGGTAAGCGCCCAACGGTCGCGGTGCAGCTGCCTTCGGTCCTCGGCTTCCACATCAGGGACCCGCACTACACTCCAGACCTTCTTGTCGCCGGCGTGATAGCGGATGAGCATGCGCAGCATCTTTTCCAGGTCGATACGGTCGGTCTTCGGTCGGCGACGCTTCCTTCTGATCTCCATGCTGGCGGCATCAACGACGAGGTTTTCAATCTGAGCATAAAGCAAGAAACGGTGGAGCCACATCGTCCCGATGTCCTTACGGGAAAAACCTTCCCTGCCAGCCTCGTAGCAGCTCAGGACCCGGCAGTTCTCCGGGAGGTTGAAGCGTCGTTTGGCGGATTGGATCTCCTGCTCCAATCCCGTCGTGTCCCTGGCTGCGACATTTCGCTCCCGAGGCCGCTGGCCAAATCCAATGGTGAAACCGAGCTTCCAGCGGTTGTTGTCCAGTTCAATGGCCATGTAAAGTACGCGTTCCAAGGTATACTCAAAGTTGCAGGTCGCTGTGGTTTGCATCGCTTCCTCCTTATGTGCTGAAAGGGTTTGGTAGAAGGATACAGTGCAGCGGCTTGCGATTTCAAGCTAAGGCTATCCATAGCATCTCATAACCTGAAGGTCCTCAGTTTCCCACGCTTCGCTCTGGACAGGCGAATCTGAGCCCCGCTACCTTAATAGCACCCTTGCGGGTGCTTTTTTCCCTCTAAGCCCCCTTGTCCAAGGTTCGAACTCGTATCTTGGGGGTTACACCGTGCTGCACCGGCTACGGTGCGGTGTGAGCCTGGCTCTTGAGCTCTGAATTTCGACCCCCCGGATGAAACGTAGACCGTCAGGCTTTTCCAATCATTGAATTCATTTTCCTGGCTTAAAAAGGAATAGGGTGAACACTGACATCTGGGAGGACGTATTCGCAATAACTGGCGGACCTAATCAGTTCGGCTCAGTTATCCCAGCCCTTGATTACTGGATTCGAACCCGAGATCTCTTGATCCTTGGTTCGAATCCACAAACCGTTGACTGTGGGAAAAATGTCTAGGAGCGAGGGTTATGCCATTAATGCGATCTAGGATACTATTCCAACCATCAGAGTTGCACTCGGTAGTTGAATCCAGGATGTTCTACCCAACGTCGAGGAAGTAGAAGATCAGGTAGTGTGG
>DAOUDJ010000196.1:0-3201 GCA_034430795.1 Anaerolineales bacterium
AGGTGAAGGCGGGGGGCAGATACTGCGCAGCGCGTTGACGCTCTCGCTCATGACGGACAGGGATTTCCGAATCCGGAATATTCGCGCGCGTAGATCGAAGCCAGGGTTGCGGCCCCAGCACTTGGCATCTGTGAACGCCGCGGTTTCTGTGGGGCAGGCGCAGGTGGAAGGCGTGGGTTTGGGATCGCGGGAAATCGAATTCCGGCCTTCTTCGATCCACGCCGGCTCCTATCGCTTCGAGATCTCGACCGCCGGCTCGACTTCGCTGGTGCTGCAGACGGTCTTCCTGCCGCTGAGCACCGCCGACTCCCCGTCGGAGATCGAAATCATTGGCGGGACGCATGTGCCCTGGAGCCCGTGTTTCCATTATTTAGAAGGGAACTGGCTCCCGGCGATGGAATTGCAAGGTTTCCGGGCAGACCTGGGGTTGGAAATAGCGGGGTTCTATCCGCAGGGCGGGGGGCGGATCAGGGCGCTTGTTCAACCATTAAAGAAACGGATTGCACCTCTAAAGCGCATACATCGGGTGGCCCTTCTGTGGGTTCGTGGTCTCTCGACATCCTCCAACCTGCCGGAAAGCATCGCTCAACGGCAGCGGATTCGAGCTGTGAAAAGGCTGGCTGATCTAGACTGTCCGGTGGAGATCGAGATTCGAACACTGCCCTCTCCCGGCAAGGGGACGCTTCTCCTGCTGCAAGCCGAGTTTGAGTCCGGTCAGGCCTGCTATTTTGGTCTCGGCGCGCGCGGCAAGTCGGCTGAGCGGGTCGCCGACGAAGCCGTTGACGCGCTTCATGCGTTTCTACTCGGGGAAGGGGTTGTGGACGAATACCTGGCGGATCAGCTCCTGCTCCCTTTGGCGTTCGCCGAGGGGGAATCTGAATTTCGTACATCGAAAATCACCCGGCATTTACTCACTAACGCCGAAGTGATCCGCGCTTTCGGCGCGGCGGAAATTGATATTTGGGGGGAATTGGAGCAGCCTGGTGTAGTCGAGATCAGGCCGCGGGGCAATCGATAGCTGAACCGAGTTTTGCTCAAGGAGTTTTGGGGGTTCCCGCCTTACCATCTAGAATGTACCTGCACTGCTGCGTAGTGATGAATGGAAAGGGACCCAACAAGCGATGCTTTCGGCACTAATTTCCCATGCTCTCGATATATTCCAGCGATTGGTGGCGGAAGTAAGTGTTGTATAGATCGGCATAATGCCCGCCTTCTGCCATCAAGGATCTGTGCGTTCCATCCCCGATGACCCTGCCGTGATCGAGGATGATAATTCGGTCAGCATTCTGCACGGTCCATAAACGGTGGGCGATGACCACGGAGGTGCGCCCGCGCATCACTTGTTGCAGCGCACTCTGGATCTGCGTTTCTGTAAAGGGATCGACACTGGCTGTGGCTTCATCGAGGATAAGGATTGCAGGATTCTTCAGCAGTACTCGCGCCAGTGCGACGAGCTGACGTTGACCCATCGATAGATTCGCGCCGCGTTCACCCGCCTTGGTCTCCAACCCGTTAGGTAAATCAGCGAGCCATTCTCCGTCGCTGATGTGTTCGGCGGCTTGGCGCACCTCTTCCTCCGTCGCCTCACGCCGGCTGTAACGGATGTTCTCTGCAACGGTGCCGGAAAAAAGGAAAGGGTCCTGTGGGACCAAGCCCAAATGCGTTCGATATGCCTCCAGATCCAAGCGGCGGATATCATGACCGTCGATAAGCAGTTCGCCCTCCTGGTATTCGTAGAAGCGAGTGATCAACTTGACGATGCTGCTTTTCCCTGCACCCGTATGACCGACTAGGGCGAGCGTCTTTCCAGGGTGGATCATCAATGAGAAGTCCGGAAGGACGACCTCTTTCTCCGAGTAGCTGAAGCGTAAATTCTTGAATTCGATGCGGCCCTCGAGCTTCTCGACTGCTTCGGTTGATATTTGTATGACAACTGGCTGGGCATCGATCAAAGCGAACACCCGCTCGGCGGCGGATAGGCCATCTTGGAACTGGCTCCAGAAGGAGGCGATCCCCATGAGTGGGTACCAGAAGAAACCTACAGCCTGCATGAAGAGGTACCACTCTCCGGGTGAGATAACGCCAGTTTGAATACGCAGCCCTGCGGTGAATACCAGCATGGCCGTCGCCAGACCATTTGCAACCCCCATGATGGGGAATATGGTGTTTAAAGTCAGCCCGCGACGCACGCCTACATGATAGGCTTGTTGGTTATTGACTTCAAATGTCTCGAAGATTGTCTGTTCTTTACGGAAGCTCTTAGCAACGATGATGCCACTGATCGACTCCTGAATCTGGGCATTAATCTTCGCCGTTACTCGGCGTGCATGTTGGGTCACACGACGGGCGATACGCCTGAAACTTAAGGCAATAACGGCTGCGATGGGTGACATTCCCAGTAAAAGGAGGGTGAGCCCAACGTTAATATTGAAAAGCCAGATGATCAGAATGATGATAATCAAGACTTGGCTGATCAAGTTGATGACCAATCCCACAACGTCTGAAAAATCCTGTGTATCAGAAGTCACCCGGCTTACGATCTTTCCTGTTGGGTGCTTGTCGAAGAAAGGCATATCGTGGTGAATGGTGGCGTCCAGGGAGTCGGCGCGAAGCTGGAGGACTACATCGCCAATCACTCTTGCCGAGAGCCACTGGCGTATGAAATTGGTGACCCATGCGGCCACGCCGAACAGCAAGAGCAGGCTCGCGGCGAATGCCATACGGTAGAGGGTAGGTGTTTCGGCGATCAGGTCAATCGCCTTGGCGATAACAATCGGCCTGCCGCTCCCAGCCACAGAGTTCAGCGTGAGCATGAGCGCGACCAAGGCCATCTTGCGGCCATATGGGCGGAAATAGGAAATGATCCGCCGCAGCAAGTCGCGATCGCTGTACTCTCGGTCGTAAGATTCAGTGTCCAGTCCGTCGAGAATGAACCCCATATCCGGTTACTCTCCTGCCTTAGGGGTTGTGTTCATTGGTGAGCCGGCGGATGAGCCATGATCCGCGGATGACCGAACGCGAGCGAAGATGCGCTGGTAATCCGGAGTAGCGCGCCAAGAGTTCTGTGTGCGTCCCTTGATCGATGATCTCCCCTCCACGGAGCACTAGTATTCGATCCGCCCAGCGGATCTGGCTGAGTCGATGGGTGATGAGGAAAGTCGTCCTCTTCTGGCTTATCCTGCGCATGGCGCGCTGGATCTG
>DAOUDJ010000197.1:0-7283 GCA_034430795.1 Anaerolineales bacterium
GCAAACAAAATGTTCCGCCAAACCCATTGCCTCGAGCACCTCGATGACATATCTCGAAGGGCTGTTGGAGGCCACCCCCAAAACCAAGCCTCGATCCATTAGGAATCGCATCAGATCAATAAGGCCAGGCGCCAGAGAGACATCACGGCACACCCGCTCCGTCCGCTCTGACCAGTAGGTTTCCAGCAGCTCCTGCTGCGCAAATGGAAGGTCCAGGGTCTCAATTAGATAGTCGACCGACTCTTGTGGCTCCCTCCCGATCAAATTGCGATTGATATCATCCGTGAAATTCTTTCCATACCGACCGAGCACTTCACACCAAACCTGATAGGCGATCGACTCGCTCTCAATCATCAGACCATCAAAATCAAAGATTACAGCCTTAATCCCATCTAATTGAACCATATCGTACCTTCACCTTTTCTCTGTATAAGATCTGCCAATGATAACCCTTTTTCCATCCGCTGTGGGCGGAGGAATACAATAGGAGAGGACCTGCCAGGCGACTTACTACGATATCCGTTATGCTGCAGATCCGACCCCTTGATTCTCCTATCCGGCTTGACAAAATGTACCCCTGCCGTTTAATCGCCAACGTGGTTCGTATTGAATATAGATGAAGCCTAAACCCAGCTGGTCCAAATACACCGCCGGGCCTCCACCCGTCACCGAAAAGGGTATCCATGCGCGTCCAGCTCTTCATCACCTGCATGATTGACAGCCTTTTTCCGCAAATTGGCGAAGCGGCCTTTGAAGTTTTATCGCTCGCTGGTGCGGAGATCCATTTTCCAAGCGACCAGACCTGCTGCGGTCAACCAACCTACAATGCCGGATACCGCGATCATGCAAAACGCTTGGCCAAGCGCACAATCGAGACCCTTACCCGGTCAGATGACCCCGTTGTGATCCCTTCCGGTTCCTGTGCCGTAATGATTCGTAAAGAATTTATGGAATTGTTTCGTGATGACCCTCCCTGGCATCAACGCGCTCAGGCGCTTGTTTCCCGAACCTATGAACTCAGCGAGTTTCTCGTTGACATCTTGGGTCGCACGGAATTTCAAGCCTCGTTTGACGGGCGGATTGCCTACCACCCATCATGCCACCTCCAACGCGGTCTTGACGTGCAGTCTCAACCACTTGACCTACTAAATCAAGTCGAGGGAGCCGATGTGATTTCTCTATCCCCAGATTGCTGCGGCTTCGGCGGCGTGTTCGCCATCGACCACGCTGAGATCTCAAGCGAAATGATGAACCGCAAGCTTGATGCCATCGAGAGTTCCGATGCCGATGTCGTCGTCTCTGCAGATGTGAGCTGCCTGATGCAGATCGAAGGAGGTCTTCGCCGACGCGGATCGACGATCCGCTGCGCACACATCGCCCAAATCATCGCCATGAAAGAGCCCGGACTGCGATGAGGAGACAATTCTTTAAAAAGGCGCATAAAGCGCTCGCCAACCCCACTCTCCAAAAGGCGCTGGACCAAAACGCCGAGCAGCGGGAGCGTGGACGAGTGAGCGCTTTTTCGACGCTGCCAAATCCCGAGCATACCCTCCGGGAAGCCGCTCGGATCCGTCATCAGACGATCGACAATCTTCAGGAATATCTTGCCCAATTTATCAAACGCGCACAAGAAAATGGCATCCAGGTTCATGGTCCATTCAGTGCACGCGCAGCAGCTCAAACTGCAACGGAGATCGCTAAAAAGCATAATGCCCGCCTGATTGTTAAATCCAAGTCAATGGTGAGCGAGGAGATCCAACTCAACCAAACGCTTGAAAGTGCCGGCATGCGTGTTGTGGAGACGGACCTGGGCGAATTCATCGTCCAATTGCGCGGCGAAAGACCAGGACACATCATCACTCCCGCAATTCACCTGCTGCGCGAAGACGTCGCCAGGACCTTTACGAGCGAGCTCAACGTCCCTCACTCCACTAATGTTGCCGAGATGACCGAAACAGCACGCCGGGTTATGCGTGAGTTTTTCCTATCTGCAGAAGTCGGGATTTCCGGGGTGAATTTCGGAGTCGCCGAGACCGGGACAGTTTGCATCGTTACCAATGAGGGTAATGGGCGAATGGTCTCCACCATACCCCGTGTCCACATTGCACTCATGGGCGTAGAGCGACTCGTCCCTTCGTTGGAGGATCTGGCTGTCTTGCTGCAGGTGCTGCCTCGCTCGGCGACGGGTCAAAATCTGACGAGTTATATATCCTTGATCCAGCGCCCGCGTACCGGCGACGATCCAGATGGTGCCGAGGAACGGCATCTTATCCTGGTCGATAACGGGCGCCTGGCGATGCATCATTCGCAGCTCCAAGATGCATTGCTCTGCATCCGCTGCGGAGCGTGCTTAAACGCCTGTCCCGTTTTCCGCGAGATCGGCGGTCACACGTATGGCAGCGCGTATCCAGGACCCATTGGCTCGCTTGTTTCCCCTGGCTTATTCGGGATTGAGCAATACGGACACCTATCGAAAGCGTCCACGCTTTGCGGGGCTTGCACCGAGGTTTGCCCTGCGGGGATCGACTTCACCAAGCTGCTCCTTCGCACTCGAGGAGAATACGTTAGGTCTGCCCCACAACCTGCCTGGCTTCGCGCCGGAATGCCACTTTTTACCTGGATGATGGCTTCCCCGAGACGATACTATTGGGCTCAACGCGTCGGTTCTCTTCTTACACAGCTCCTGCCCAACCGTGGCGGCTGGCTCTACCGTTTGCCACCCCCGTTTTCAGGTTGGACGAAATCCAGGGACTTTCCGCCCTTCGCGGAAGAGCCCTTCCGTGAGCGCGTCCACCGGCTAAAGTCGGCCGGGAACGGACCACACAAAGTCGACAAAAAGATCCGGGAAACACAGGTGCAAGAGGGTGAACCACAAAATGGTAACCTTATCGTTCTTTTCCAAGATGAACTCGAGAGAATCGATGCGGAATTCGTGCGCTGTTCAGCCGAGGAGCTGCCCCATAAGATCGCGGATTTCCTCGCCTCGCTCAGGGCCAATCAGATTCTAGGTTGGGGAGAGCAAAGCCCGGAATTAGACTCAATCGCGAATCATCTCCGAGAAGCAGGGATACAGATCCTGGAACCAGAGATCCCGCACTCCGAAGATGAAAATACTCGCTACGAGACGCTAGCAAGGTTGGATCAAACCCCGGTGGGACTCACAAGTTGCCTGGCTGGCTTTGCAGATACCGGCACAGTCATCTTACCCTCAGGAGCGGGTCAATCCAGCCTCACCTCTCTGTTGCCGCGGACGCACCTGGTGCTCCTGCGAGCAAAGGACATTTATCCTACGTTTGATCACTGGATCCGCGCCGGAGGGGGAGAAGCGATCGCTTCCTCACCACAGATCACATTGATTACCGGACCCTCAAGGACTGCCGATGTCGAGATGATCCTCACGCTCGGCGTTCATGGCCCAGAACGGCTGATCGTATTCACAATAGATTGAACCATTCAATTTACTTCTTTAACCCTAACCCTCTGCTTCAAGTTGGCGAGTCAGTAGAGGTGTCCGCTGGCTATCGAAGCGATGATGGACATCCAATTGTGGATTGGGAATACCAATCCCACGCTCATTCAAAGCTTTATAGATGGCACTATTCACGCGGTCGAACATCCGCCGTGTATCCACATAAGACTCCAACCACCATCGTACGCGGAAAATCAGCGCCGAATCTCCAAATTCCAAGAATAACGCTTCCACAGACTTGTCTGGAAGGACCCCCTCAACTCCCTGTACAGCGGAGATGATCGTATCACGCGCAAGCTCAATCTCGGTCCCGTATGCCACACCGATGTGGATCTGGATTCGGTATTGCGTATCGGGATAGGAGTAATTCACGATCAGGCTTTTTCCGATAATGGAGTTCGGGACGATGACCATCCGGTTGTCCCGCATGCGGATGCGCGAACTTCGCAGCCCAATGTCAATGACATCACCCCAGGTGTCTAAATCCTGGATCTCGATTCGATCTCCAATTCGAAAAGGGCGATCGATCATGATCACAAACCCTGCTATTGTGTCTTCGAGAGTCTCTTTTGCCGCAAGAGCGACTGCGAGAGAGCCCACCCCCAAAGTCGCGACGAGTGCGCTAACATCAACGTCAAAATGCCCTAGCAGCATGACTGACGCGATGAGAACCAACACGATCTGCGCGACTCTGATGAAAAGTGGAATCATTTGATTGTCAAGTTTCGTCTCGGACTTTGAGGCGATCTCACGACCATACCATTTTGTGACGAAAACGACGATCCGCCATAGGGCAATGAAGCCAACCAGGAAATAAGAAACGTAGAAAACATCCCCAAGTTTTCCTTGCCATACACCAGGGATGAAGTCGAGGCGGTCGACTCCGACGTTGAATGCAATAACGATCGCTAGCAGATACATCGACGGAAAGAGCGCTTGGATGACGGCATCATCGAGCGACGTTTCGGTTCGTTTCACTAAAGCTCGAAATACTCGTTGTAATATAAATTTAACCAACCATCTGCCGAGAAATACAGTAACCAAGACGATAAGCGCCGAGAACCCAATCTGACTCCATTGTTCTACGGATAAACTCAAGAACTGCATCTTCATGCCTCCTTCCAGGTTATGCCTGGACCTATCCTGCTAAGACTGTGGGGCGGATCGAATCAACGTCCTCTTTAGCCCTGCCGGATGTAATCTATGGAATTACATCCCTTACTGCTCATTCAGTTGGATCAACCATTGAAATGGAAAAGCTGTATATCTCTTTAACCTTTGGAGTTCAAAACAAATTTTCGGCAACACGATCCGGTGAGTGAATTAAGAATCTTTCAACCAGATCGATGATTCTACACAGGTCGCAGTTCGTTTAGCCGACTCCCCGGAGGGTATCCATTAGATTTTTCTTCGCCGATACCGCCTTACTCGGTGAAAAGCCGGGACATTCCACAGGGGCTCGGATGACGCAAGCCTATGGTCCCGGTTACTTACAGCCTGGTTGGAGGCATCGAAACTGCTGCCCTGCCTAGCGGCTGCTGAGCTTAATTCCAGATATTGCCTCCAAGGCACCAATTACAGCCGAGTTATCGAGATCGCGCATCTCTAACTGCAGCATCGCTTCATAGAGTTGTTGATTCACAGCCGTCGCCGGGAGCGGCATCCCGTAAGCCCGCGCCGTATCCAACACGATTCCCAAGTCTTTGTGCTGCATGTAGGCTTTGAAACCTGGTGAGCGATTCCCATCAAAGAGGCGCGGCGGCTTGTTGTCCAGAGTCCAGCACTGCGCCGCTCCCCCCTTGATCGCCTCGACCACCCGCTCTGGATTGACGCCGGTCTTCTCTGCCAGCAAAAGAAGCTCTGCCATTGCGACCATCTGGGCTGCAACCATTATTTGGTTGCATGCCTTCGCGACCTGCCCGGCACCGCTCTCACCCACGTAGGTGATCGTCTTTCCCATCGCCTCGAAGATCGGCTTGGCTTCCTTGAACGCGTCTTCAGACCCACCGACCATGATCGCCAGTGTCCCTGCTTTCGCGCCGACATCACCGCCTGAAACAGGCGCATCCAGCGCGTGCGCGCCCCGTTCTGCCAACGCCGCACCAATTTCGCGCGCTGTCTCGGGTTTGATCGTGCTGTTATCGATATAGATCATCCCCTCGTGGCAACCCTCGATGATCCCTTTCTCCCCGAAGACGACTTGCTCGACGTCCGGGGTGTCAGGCAGGTTTGTGAAAACGACATCACTCGCCTCGGCGATTGCCCGGGGAGAATCAGCACGTTCGGCGCCCTCATTAACCAGCTCATCCATTGCAGCCTGGCTGCGGTTATGCACGATAATGGGAAAACCCGCCTTCATCAAATTCCTGGCGATCGGTTTTCCCATTAGACCTAAACCGATGTATCCGATCCGTTTTACCATCTAACCCTCCTCGACTGCAGAGAAATATTCTTTCTTCTTTAACTATTCAAAATGGCCGTATTACAGTATTTAGGAACCCGTCATGCTGAACCCTTCGGTTTCACTCAGGATAGTCTCCGTGAAGCATCTCGGTCTTCGTTCAGTAGAATGCTTATTGCCAGGAACGAGAATCCTCGTCGCTCTCATCTTTAGCAATGATTGATAGAGTCAACAGCTAAACTCACCCCTCATCGATACTTTCGGACGGTGCACTATCTTCCGTCTTCCCCTTTATGTGGGTATCAAGCTTCTGGTTGATAGTCTTCAGGAGACTCACCAATTCATCGTTAATCTTTTGCCCAACATCGCCGCTCTGGATCCTCTCGCCGAAATCGTCCACCCCTTCGCGCACTCGCTGCACCCCCGGGCTTTCAGCAATCTCATCTCCTACGCGTGTAAAGGCGGCGCCTATTTCGATCAGGCCATCATGGATCTCTTTGCTTATTCGTTTCCTCTCTTCGCTCTCCCATGCGCCCTGGACCGCCTGACGGATGTTCTCACCTAGCTTCTCGAACTCATTTCGAATTTCGTCCTTTGCTTTCGTCTCTTCGGCCATGATCATCTCTCCATTCCTAAATCTGATTCCTGCTTTGGCTCTGCTATGAATAACTGGAGCCTTATTCCTACGAGCGCAAATACTCCCCCAAGGCTGCCAGCAGCAGGGTCACATTTTCCAACCGAGAGGAATAGCCCATCAGCCCGATGCGCCAGACCTTTCCTTTAAGTTCCCCCAACCCGCCCGCGATTTCGATGTTGTAATCCATCATCAGCCGGCTTTGTATCTGTGCACCGTCGACACCTTCAGGGATGCGTACAGTCGTCAGCGATGGGAGGCGATTAGCGAGGGGGACGTGGAGTTCCAGTCCGAGGTTTTCCAGCCCCTGCCATAAGACCTCCGCGTTCTTGCGATGACGCTCCCAACGCGCTTCCAGCCCCTCCTCGGCAATGATACGCAACCCCTCGTAAAGCGCGAAGTTGGCGCTGATCGGAGCCGTATGATGATAGGTTCTTTCGCTGCCCCAATACTTCTGGATCATTGTTAAATCGAGGTACCAGTTCGCGACCTGATCCTTACGTTCCATAAGAAACTTCTCGGCACGCGGTGAGAGCGTGATCGGTCCCAAGCCAGGAGGGCAGCTTAAGCACTTCTGGCTTCCGCTGTAACAGACATCGATCCCTATCTCATCTACCTGAACGGGAATACCTCCTAAGGACGTCACTGCGTCGACCAGCAGTAGACTTCCATTCTCATGCACAACACGGGAGATTTCTTCAAGGGGCTGCAGGGCGCCTGTTGAAGTTTCAGCGTGCACGATGGCCACGATTTTGGCGCTCTTCTGGGCGAGCGCATCT
>DAOUDJ010000198.1:0-27830 GCA_034430795.1 Anaerolineales bacterium
TAGATCCTATATCTGTAGGTCCTTTTATGCATAACATGACTATATCAAAAAGTGACATAAGGGGCAATTCATCCCCACCGCAAGCAGTGGGGTTTTCTTGCCAGGAGCTTCATAAAAACCGGGTACTCGAAACCCGGTTCGAATCGCGCGTTGGCGGCTGATTAAGCTGCTCGAGCCGAGATGGGCTCCTCGATCACTATGGGAACTCGTACCTCGAGATACTGCTGAACATCCTCAAGCGCCTGCTGATAGACGCTTAAGAGTTCCAGGTCTGAGCCTTTGTAACGCCGCAGGCTTTGTCTTGAACAAGCTTTGCAACCACGCATTGCGCGGTATGAATCAGTTTCACAAGTCAAACATCTGTCAATCCGAATCATCATTAAAGAGAACGCTAAAATTTCAATGTTGTCTTCAGGAAGACTGGAAACGCGTTCGACAAGTGCACACCATTCTTCCCCGCGCGAATGTCGCAATTTTATAATCACGTGCGTTGGAAAAAGCAATTCATTGTCCGCATACATAGAGGTCGTGACTCCTTATAATGGGATGATGAATACGCCGGCTGTGCTTTTCTAATTTTAGATTCAGTGGAATCCGCAGGGCAGAGTACTTTAGTACCAAGCAGTTGGTCAAATTCATGGGTGATGTAATCGAACTTCCCTTCAAGATAATTGGGTTATCAACTTGGTGATCGCAGTTGCGGTACAGGAATTATTGCGGGCAAGAGGCCGCGGGGCGATTGATCCTCGCGGCAAGTGAGCAACAACATCAGGCGCCACCCGCACCATAAAGTTCAGCGTCGGTGGGTGTCCGCCCTGAAGGATCATAGACGTAAACCCAGGTGCCTTCCTCCGCCCAGTTGAAGACCCAATGAGCGTCGAAGGGCGACATGTTTACGCAGCCATGGGATCGGGGATAGCCATAGCCATTGTGCCAGTATGAACCGTGGATGGCTCGCGACTCATCAAAATACAAGATCCAGGGAACGTCCTCGAGGTAGTAATAATCAGAGCGGTCAGCGGTAAATGATCCCGCCATGGGATCGGCCTCAAGTTTTTTATATACCTGGAAAACTCCGGGTTGGGTCCACCAACCATCCAGCCCAGTGGAGATGAGTGTTGCAAACACCATTTGCCCTTCTTCATAGACTGTCATTGTCTGCTCGTAGAGGTCAATCGAAATCCAGCGATCGGACTCGACCCCCTCGGGGCGCGTTCCGTCGGGAATTACTTTCGCTATTCTGCGCTGCTCGATCCACTCATCCGGACCGATTTGATACCACATCCACCCATCCACCTCCTGGGAAGCGGACACATAGACCATCTGAAATCGTTCGACCGTGCGGCCGGTTTTGGGTTGGTTTAGCCCAGGTTCTCGATTTGTTTCTGTCCGGGTGAGTACCCATGCAAAAGTCTGACTCGGTGTACGGGAGAAAGCCAAACCTTTATAGGACGGCGCGGCAAGACGCGCCATGCCGTCCCCGCGGACATAGACTCCGGGAACGATCATGTAAGCTACAGCATTATCCTGGTCATAGCGTTCGATCCAGGAGAAAAAGACAAAACCGGGCTCAATAACCCGATATGGATTCTGCCCTTTTAATGCATCCTGCAAGCTGGTATAGAGAGGCGTTCCATCATCACGCCTTGATTGCACATAGTAGAAAGGCAGGATACCCAGGGACTCATCTAGACGTACGAGCGGGAGCGGTCGTTGTGGCAGGAGACCTTTGCTTGCGAGTTCGTTGAGTTCCGCTCGTGCACCCTGCGGTCTGCAGCGCTCAGGGAATCTCAGTTGGAAGCGGACAGGACACACCGGGCTATCGGTTTCAACGACGCTATCGACGTAATCCTGAGATGCAGCCTGTGCAGGCAGCGCGACTAACCCCACGAATAGAAGGCTAATTAGAATTCCCAGAACTGTAGCGAAACTCGGTTTCACCATAATTGGACACCTTAGGTCTAGAATTATAACCACCAAACGCGCAGATGTCACTAATCCTGGCATCCCAGTGTGCCAATACTGGTAAGATGCTTGCTATAACAGAAGTGGATCGGTGGGCGATTCCATCGATCCACGTACTCTCGTAGGTTTGCCAGATCTACTTATGCTCCAGGACCTCAGCTTTCAGTCGCTCGAGGAAGGATTCAACCGACAACGCACCTATGTCCTCTCCTGATCGCAGACGCACGGCAATCTGCCCGGCTTCCGCTTCACGATCTCCGACGACGAGCATATAGGGTATCTTCTGGAGCTGGGCGTCGCGTATCTTAGCGTTCATACGCTCACTGCGGCGATCGACATCAACACGTACACTGGCTCCCCTTAATTGATCGGCTACCCTTTCGGCATACTCGACGTGCCGGTCCGCGATCGGGATTAGCACCGCCTGGACCGGCGCCAGCCAGACGGGGAATGCCCCAGCGTAGTGTTCAATCAACACTCCCATGAACCGTTCCATGGATCCAAATAAGGCTCGATGGATCATATAGGGTCGATGTTCCTGGCCATCCTCGCCAATGTAAGCCATATCAAAACGTTCTGGGAGAATGAAGTCGAACTGGATCGTAGTCAGCTGCCACTCCCGGCCGAGGGCATCGTTTAACTTTAAATCGATCTTCGGTCCGTAGAAGACGGCTTCGCCCTCATCGATCTCATAGGGGACCCCGACGCGTTCGAGTGAATTGCGAAGCGCCTCCGTTGGTGCTTCCCAATCTTCTGGCCTCCCCGCTGCCTTTTCAGGGTTTCGTGTCGAGAGATACGCCTGAAAATCTTCGAAGCCGAACGCGCGCAGGATGTTCAAGCTGAAATCGAGAACACGGTCAATCTCATCCGGCATCTGGTCCGGACGACAGAACAGATGCGCGTCATCTTGTGTGAACCCTCTGACGCGCATAAGCCCATGAAGGACACCGCTCCGCTCGTAGCGATACACGGTCCCCCACTCGACGTACCGCAACGGAAGATCACGATACGAGCGCGTACGACTCTTATAGATTTGGACGTGGAAGGGGCAGTTCATCGGTTTCAGGTAATATTGCTGCCCTTCAATATCCAGCGGTGCGTACATCCCGTCTTGATACCAGTCGAGATGACCGCTCGTCTCCCATAGCTGTGCTTTTCCGATATGGGGTGAGTAAACGAACTCGTACCCTCCCCGTTCGTGTTCATCGCGGGCGTAGTCCTCGGCGAGCTTGCGCACCATGCCGCCCTTCGGATGCCACAGGATCAATCCTGGACCAACCGCATCACTCACGCTGTATAGGTCGAGTTCCCTTCCCAGGCGGCGGTGATCGCGCTTCTTCGCCTCTTCCAGCCTCCAGAGGTACTGATCAAGTTCATCCGCTGACGCCCACGCCGTGCCGTAGATGCGCTGCAGCATGGGACGTTTCTCATCTCCACGCCAATAAGCGCCGGCGACATTGAGCAGCTTGACCGCTTTCGGATTAATTTTCTTCGTGCTCTCGACATGCGGTCCACGGCAGAGGTCTGTGAAGTTATCATGCGTGTAGATGGATATTTCTGGTTTCTCTTTAATCGGCTCACCGTATTCATCCATCCCTCCGGCCTCCAGGCCTTCGATGAGTTCGATTTTATACGGTTGATCTGCGAACCGTTCTTGAGCATCTTCTGCGGACAGAACCTCACGCTGGAATTCGAAATCGCCGGCGATGATTTCCTTCATTCTCGCTTCGACTCCCTCGAGATCCTCAGGGGTTAGCGGGCGCGGCAGATCGAAGTCGTAGTAAAAGCCGTCCTCAATCGGGGGGCCAATGGCGATCTTCGCCTCTCCCGGGAACATCTCCATCACGGCCTGCGCCATGATGTGCGCCGTGGAGTGACGAATGCGATACAGCTCCGATTCCTCATAACGTGCTTTTTTACCCTTTGCCATTTCGAACCTCCTCAAACCTTCCACTTTTTTAACACAAAATCCCGCCCTCTGGGGCGGGAGCAATAGCTCACACGGTTCCACCCAGATTGACCCATAGTGGGTCATCTCTGACAGCCGCTAACGGTGCTGCTCCGTTCGCCATACTCGGCCTATTATTGGCTTTTCCGGTTTACGCTCGCGGGTGGTTTTCGCCGGTCCATCCCTGTTGGGGACTCTCAAGCTAAGATCCCCATTCCCTGTCAGATCTGATTCCGACTACTCGTCCCGGTCCATGCGTTTAGGGTATTCTGTTGGACTTCATTATAACGAGGCACAATCGATTGTCAACCATAATCGCGGGACTCTCCGCTTCGCATCCCCTGGGCGCTACCTTGTTCCATGGGCACGGATTGAGTGTTTCAAATTGGCGATAATGATAAAATATAAAGCCGGTACGGCATCCATTATCGCGAGATTTGGATATAGAATAGAGGAGGGTGTAATTACGGAGGACAATGACCTGGGGAGGCCATTCAAGTGACCCGAGTTCCCTTACGCATGGGAATTGATATTGGTTCAACCACAGCCAAAGTTGCCATTCTTGGTCCAAACAACGATCTTCGATTCTCCGCGTATCAGCGCCACAAAGCAAAGATCGGTGAAACCTTGCTCAATACCCTTGAAGAAGCGCGCAAGGTTCTTGGAGACACTCAGGTAAGCCTCCTTGTAACCGGCTCGGCAGGGATGGGGGTTACCGAGCAATATAAACTCCCTTTTATCCAGGAAGTGATCGCTTCCGCTGAGGTCATCAAGCAACTTTACCCTGCGGTCAAGACGTTGATCGATATCGGGGGCGAAGATGCCAAAATGATCTTTTTCGGAAGTAACGGGATTCCGGACATTCGCATGAATGGGGCTTGCGCTGGCGGTACCGGGGCATTTATCGATGAAATGGCGACGCTTTTAGACGTATCGGTACTTGAACTAAATAACCTTGCGGAACAACATACGAATATATACCCCATGGCTTCTCGTTGCGGAGTTTTCGCAAAGACCGATGTGCAAAACCTATTGAGCCGCGAAATTCCACGTGAGGATATCGCCGCATCTGTGTTCCACGCCCTAGTTTACCAAACCCTGGCTACGCTTTCCCGTGGGTGCACGCCAGTCCCGTTATTTGTGTTTAGTGGAGGTCCACTCACTTTTCTGCCTGCATTAAAAACCGCTTTTATAAAGGTGCTCCAGCTTACCCCGGATTGCGTACTGGAGGCGGAGAACACCGAATTGCTCCCGGCTATTGGAGCAGCTCTTGCGGATAAGTCCGACCGGCGAGGGTTTTACCTGGCGGGGCTTATTGAATTATTGAAACAAACAAATGGCCAATCTCGACGGGGGCAGAGGAGGCTCGGATCGCTTTTCAAAGATGCATCTCAACTGGAGCACTGGGAAGAAAACCGGACGCGGCGAACGACTCCCCGTGTAGATATCCACGAAGTTCAAGGAAGCGTTTGCTTCTTAGGTGTTGATTCTGGGTCAACGACAACCAAGATCATTCTCATTGACGAGTTTGGCCGGGTGATATTTGATTATTATGCCAACAACAAAGGCAATTCAATCAAAGCGACCCAGATAGGGTTAACCCAACTGCGGAAATTATTTTCCGAGCTGGATCAACCCCCAAGAATCATCAAAACCATGGTCACTGGATATGGTGAAGACCTCATCAGGACGGCTTTTGGTTTTGATGGGGGTATGGTGGAGACACTTGCACATTTCCGGGGAGCAAAAGCCTTCGATGCGGAGGTGTCTTTTATTCTTGATATTGGCGGGCAGGATATGAAAGCGATCTTCGTCCGCGATGGGAGTATCCAGAATATTGAGATCAATGAGGCATGCTCCTCCGGATGTGGGTCTTTTATCGAAGCTTTCGCCAACTCAATGGAATACGACGTTTCCGAGTTTTCGCGGATGGCCTGCGCCGCAGAGAATCCATGCGATCTGGGTTCGCGTTGCACCGTTTTTATGAACTCGAGGGTGAAGCAGGCTTTACGAGAAGCTGCGAAAGTGGAAGATATCTCAGCGGGATTGGCCTATTCGGTCATCAAGAACGCACTCCACAAAGTCCTCAAGATCACCGATACGTCCGTTTTGGGCGATCATATAGTCGTTCAGGGAGGCACATTTCTCAATCCGGCGGTCCACCGAGCAATGGAAAATTTACTTGGTAAGCCGGTTCTCTTCCCTGATATTGCAGAACTTATGGGCGCCTATGGAGCCTCCCTGACCGCCAGGGACGGCTATAAGAACAATGGATCTGCTTCGACCTCCTGCTGGGAGTTTACAAACATCGAGGCTGCCGCCGATTATCAGAAACGGCTGATCCAGTGCAGTGGGTGTGAAAACCAGTGCACAGTGACCAAGCTGATATTCCAGAACAAGAATGTCTTTTATACAGGAAATCGCTGTGAACGCATATATACGAACCAAGGCGAAAAGAAGCGCTCGGGAATCAGTCTTCCCGAGTTTAAGTACCAACTTCTTTTCGACCGCGAAAACAACCTTAAAGGTGTGCCGCTCCTTACGATCGGGATTCCCAGGGTGCTCAACATGTTTGAGAATTTTCCCTTCTGGAACACTCTCTTCATCGAATGCGGGTTAAAGGTGCACCTCTCAAGCCCCTCAAGCAATGACCTTTATGAAAAAGGCGCAGGAACTGTGATGTCGGACAACATCTGCTTCCCGGCGAAACTCGTTCACGGTCACATCTTTGATCTCATCGAAGCTGGCGTGGATCGCATCTTCTTTCCAATGGTTTTCTACGAGAATAAAGAGTTTTCTGATGCCGCCAATCATTACAACTGCCCGATAGTCTCCGGCTACGCGGATGTCGTACGAAGCGCGATTGATCCAGAAGGAAAATATGGCATTCCCTTGGATCAACCCACGATCACTTTCGGCGATGTTGGGTTATTAAGGAAGGCATGCGTCCAGTACCTTGCAGGTTTGGGCGTAAACCGGAGGATAATATACCGAGCACTGAAACGTGCCCATGCTACCCAGAAATTATATAAACAAAAAGTTCGCCACTTTGCTTCTCATATCCTGGACCAGGCGAGAGCGGAAGACCGGCCGATCATCCTGATGATGGGTCATCCGTATCATTTAGATCCACACATCAATCACAAGATACCTGACATTCTTACAAACCTTGGGGTGGACATCATCACCGAGGATGCGGTGCCGGTGGGTCCAGATTCCAATCTCAGCAATACGCACTTGTTAACCCAATGGGAATATATAAACAGATACCTCTTCGCAGCTCACTGGGCTGCCGAGCAAGAGGATATCAGTGTCGTTCAACTTAATTCATTTGCATGTGCTCCGGATGCGATTAGCATTGATGAAGCCAAGAGCATTTTGGCCGCTTACGGCAAAGGGCTCACTGTCGTCCGCATAGATGAGATTGAAAGTACCGGATCCGCCAAATTGAGACTCAGGTCGATGGTTGAAGCGATGAACATTCATCTCACCAGCGATGACAGAGTCGTTACTCCCCGCAAAACGGTAAAGATATTCGACGAAAGCGACCGCCATAAGAAAATCCTTGCCGTTCACTTTTCACATTTTAACGACCCAACCGTCTCTGGACCCTTGGTGGATTTGGGATATCGTATCGAGCGGTTACCTCCTCCAGACTCCGAATCCGTTGAAATCGGTCTTAAATACTGTAACAACGAAGTTTGTTATCCGGGGATTATCATCATTGGAGACATCATTAAGGCACTGCGATCAGGGAAGCATGATTTATCAGAAATTGCTGTGGGCTCGTTTGCTACCGGCGGACAGTGCCGGGCATCGTGTTATCCATCTCTCTTTAAACGCGCCTTGATCTCGGCGGGGCATGAAGACATCCCCATTGTTGCACTAACAACCAACAAAAAGCTTTATGAACAACCCGGCTTCGATCTCAACTACAGGCAGTATATCTATAAAGCAATTATGAGCGCGGTTTATACGGACGCGATCTCCGATATGTATTATGCGACAGCTTGCAGGGAGGTGAATACTGGCGAGGCGCTTGCTTTAACAGACAAGCATTTTGCCCCACTTTATGAGGGCACTTTGCCATTAACCCAGGCATCAATCCTTGAAACGCTTGAGGATGTCGTGTCAGACTTCAACGCCATAGAAACAGTTGATCGTGATTTGCCTAAAGTCGGCATAGTGGGGGAGATATATGTTAAATATAATAATTTTTCGAATAACCATGTAACTCAGTGGTTGATGGAGAGAGGGCATGAAGTGGTCGTTCCTTCTTTGTTGGAATTCTTCCTGGGTTGGTTCGTGAGTCCTGGGGTGCAGATAAAGTCGAATATAAAGCGACTGAGCCTATTATGGATGTTAACGCAGATTTTAGAGCCTTATACCAATTCATTTTTGGATAAATCGGGGGAGGTCTTGAATCGGTTCCGCTATTATCGCACCCACCATTCAATCCGGGAAATCGCTGCGAACGCTAAAAAGATTGTGTCGCTATCTCATCAATATGGAGAAGGGTGGTTGATCGCGGGCGAGATTGGGACGATGATTGGAGATGGTATCCATAATGTGCTTTGTTTACAGCCTTTCGGATGTATTGCCAATCAGGTGGTAGCCAAGGGTGTAGCCAAGAGAATGGCGGAAAAGTTTCGTGACTTGAATCTGCTCTTCCTAGACCTTGATGCTGGCGTAAGCGAGGTTAACTTCTTCAATCGGATGCATTTCTTCATCGAACGCGCCCGGCAATCTTTTCAGAACAAGGGGGGGTTTTTACAGGTCTAACCCTGGAATGAGTTGGGGCTTCTAATTGCATGAGGACTGCAGCATCCTCCACTTTGGACGATCATCTTAGCGTTGTTCATGTGGCAGCATTATGGATAGTAACGACCGTATCATAGGCTGCCCTGTCGCGAATCTGACACACAATCTAACCATACGAAGTCATACGGGCAACCTCGAATTGTTTCTCGCATCGACTTGCCTTGTTGAAATCTTGTACGTAAGTAAAAAAAACGCCCACACGACGTGGTGGGCGACTTGTTGAGTGGGCGGTATTGGACTCGAACCAACGACCTTTGCGATGTCAACGCAACGCTCTAACCAGCTGAGCTAACCGCCCTAGTAGCAAAGGAATTATACAAAGCCGAGACCAAATCCGCAATGGTTGACTGCGAAAATAACAGCGAGCCGCGGAAATTAACCGGCGTAACTCCATCCCAAATCAGGGAGGCTCAACGTATCACCCGCCTCGCCTGGGCTTGAGACCCCCGCGCCGACCACCTCGCCGATGACGATGTCGTGATCCCCACCCGTATCGACGATGCGGACAACCCGGCATTCAAGATAAGCAGCCGCGCTTTCCAGGATGGGGCTGCCCGTCTCAGGTCCTTCCGAATATTGAACATCCTTCATCTTTTCCGGGTTCTTAGAACGACCCTTCATAAACGGCTTGAGTGCATCTGCGCCGTCTTTGAGGAAGATGTTGACAGCAAACACGCCGCCCTTCTCAATCAGGCCATGGGTATAGCTTGTCTTCTGCAATCCCAGAGCAAGCTGGCGAGGGTTAAAAGAAGTCTGCATTACCCAGTTGGCGACCATGGCGTTGACGTCATCGCCGCTGCGCGTAGTGATTGCGTAGAAGCCATAAGGAATCCTCTTTAGTACTTCTTTGATCGTATCGTCTGTCATCGTTTGCTTCCCTCCTGATGTTAAGGACGCTCTTCAGTTCTATAAACTTACGTTCCCCAAGACTTATATCTTGTCTCCAGATATTGAGGAAAAAAACTTCTAACTTGCGGTTGACCTCATATAGTGGAGTCATGGGATTATATCGTACCCTTGAAGGCTGCTGTACGTGATATCGATCCTCAGAGATTAGCTTCCCTCATGACCATTGATAGATCAGTGGGTTTTCCTCCGCTCTTTACCCGGAGCTATGCTCTGGGCGTGTCCGAATTCCCAATAACAATATAAACTTGCGGATCGATTTCTAAATCGGAGATGTCCTATGCAAAACCAAGATCCAAAAGCTATGCTAAACGCCATGCTTCAACCATGGCACGATTCCATCGCTGACCCCGCCAGAGCCCAGCAAGCCGTTCTGCAGCGGCTGCTGCGTGATTACGCAAAAACCGTGTATGGCAGGAAACACAACGCGGAAAGCGCCCGAACTATCGATGCCTACAGAGAATCTTTTCCCATCGCAACCTATGAAGATTTCAAACCGATGATCGAAGGCGTCATGGCCGGTGATGTCGATGTGCTTCTCCCCGAGGAACCTGTTGGCTGGGCCATCACGCGCGGCACAACCGCCGGGGAGTCAAAATTCATCCCCATGACCCCCACCGACCTCCAGATGCGGGTGAGCGCTGGCAGAGCGATGATGAATTACGTGCTTTCGAACGAGAGGTTCGAACTCTTCAGCGGCGTGAATCTCAATCTCAATTTCCCTTCAAACGTGGGCGTCGTTCGCGTCGGGGACCGCGATGTCGAATACGGGTACAGTTCAGGGATCTACACCCAATTCGTCTCCCAGCGCACGCCTATCCGTTCCGTTCCCTCCCAGGATGAAATCGATGCCCTCGGCGGCGGGAAAACTCAGCGCGATTGGGATGCCCGTTTCGAATTGGCTTATCAGAAATGTAAAGATGAGAATGTCACACTCGTGGGCGGTGTGGCGCCAACAATTGTGCTTTTCGGTCGATTCACAAAACGCAAACATGGTATCTACCCAAAGGACGTTTGGAAACCTCAAATTATGACTCTGGGGAGCGTCCCCGGGATTAACACCAACTACAAAGCCTCACTCACTGCTCTTTACGGTCGAGTGGTCATCCGTGAGATTTATGGAACGACGGAGGGGATATTCGGGCAGCAGCGCGATGAGAAGCGCGCCTGGGTGCCAAACTACGATCTATTCTTCTTTGAGGTGTCGACTCGAAGCGGGATCAAGATGCTGCATGAAATGTCTCCCGGTGAGACAGGCAGCCTGGTGGTCTCAACACCCATTCTCCCCCGCTATCGCATCGGAGACCTCATTCTTGCCTTGCAGCCGCCGTACTTCCGATGCATCGGTCGTGAACGCTGGTGGACCCCTCTGCGTTATTGGTGGAACGAGTTCAAAACCTTTAATCTCGGCCGTTTGTAATTCAATTCTATCCTTGACCCAGCATCAACCCTTACGGAAAAGGGCGCGGAACAAGATAACAACGCCGAACCCAATCACAATGGACGGCCAGATGATGGACCAACCGACCACATCATCCAGCCCAATCCCGAGCAGGATCAACGCGACGATGAGGCTGCCGATTACGGGTCCGCTGTATTCCGGTACGATTAATCGGATCAGCACTTCCAAAAGAATGATTACACCAGCCCCGGCGAAGGCGAGCGACCAGGCGCTCATCCCCCCCAGGAAAGGTACAGCGCTCAGGATGCCGAGGTTGTTAACCAGCAGGACAACACCTGCCCAGATCAATATCCCAGCCCAGATTACCCTGCTGAGAGGATCATTGCGTTGTTTCTCCTCCCAGGTCTTCTCATCCATTTTCTCGTGCTGTTTCTCTTCCGTCTTTTCATCCATTTCACGACCCCTCTCAAAGTTCTCTTGGCCCGATTGATCAGACATCGTTTTCCCTCGTAATTCGGTCAAGTTTAATAGCCAATAGATTAATTATTCTCCTTCAATGAGTGTCTTCGTGGGCTCGGCAAAGTACATCGCTGCTCAACCCTACGGCCATTTTTAACACTATCGGTCATCATACTTAAGAAATGAATGAAACTCAATTTCATCCGCTCACTTCTCGTGACCCGGAATACAGATTTAAACCTTCGCCGCGCCTTTCACGTCTTCACTCAGCCAACTCGAACACTACATCCGCCGGCATCCCGGGTTTTAGCTTCCCGAGCGGCGCCGCAACCACCAACTCCACTGCATAGACCGTTGTCCGCCGATCTTCCTCCGTCTGAACATTGCGCGGTGTGAATTCAGCTCGATCGGCGATGCGGACCACAACCGCGTCAAACACCTCGTCGGGGAACGAGTCTACGGAAACCTGCGCTTTATCACCGAGCTGAATCTCCCCGTAACGATCCTCGGGCACATAGACTGTGATCGTGAGCTGATCAAGATCTCCGATCGTCATGGCGGTGACTCCTGGCGTTAAAATCTCGCCGGGTTGGATGCTGCGTGTTAGAACAACACCATTCACTGGCGCTCGACTAACAAGGTCCTCTAATTGCAGGTCAATTGTCTGGAGTTCCACTCCAGCTTGCGACTTTGCCAAAGCGAGTTGTGTTTCCGCATATGTAAGCTGTGCCTCCGCCAGCTCCACTGCAGCAGGGTCGGGTCCATCTTTCCATTTTTCTAGCTCAAGCTCTGCATTACTCAAGCGCGCCTCAGCAATTGCGACATCGGCATCGAGTAATGCTTGTTCAAGATCGGTTGGGGCACCCAGGTACCAATTCATATTCCTTTGAATTGAATCCCGTTGTTGTTTCGCCGCGATAAGATTTGAAAGGGCCAGTGCCTTCCCCGCTTCACCGCTGGCATTGTTGTAACGCCCCTGGGCAACATCCACTTCTTCGTTCGCTAACACAAGATTCGCTTCCGCAGCTCTGATTGTGTTTGAACTGGCGCGATATCCCTCCTGGCGCACATCGTGAACATAGGTTGCATCTTTCAGCGCATCTCGGGCATGTGCAAATTCCAGCCCGGCCTGCGCCGCAACAAGCGACCAACCCTCGAACAGCTCATCAAGCGCTTGTTGAGCGGTGATGAGCTGCAATCTCGCCGCAGCGATTGCATTCTCCCCCACAGCGAGGATCAGCTCCCGTTGAGCCCTGGGAATCTCCTCATCAATTCTGAAAAGGGGCTCCCCTTCTTCCACAGAGGTCCCTTCCTCGACATACACATCCGTTATCGCTCCACCTAATTTAGAAGCGATGGCGAATTCTCGGACCTCAACAATGCCAGACGCAGAAAGCCCTACCTCGCTGTCGTCCGTAATTAAATCACAGGCACCTACTGTGAACGCAATGAAGACCATAAATATAAGTGTCAAGCTTTTTCGCAATATTCTCATCTAAACCTCCGGCAATCTTTATAGGCGAGCGCTTGCCCATCTCGTCGGCGCTCAATCGCGCATGCTCGCGATAAACACATCCTCCAGAGATGGCTCGATAACCGCCATCCGACCCGATTCGATTTCTGACCGTTTAAGTTCCAGGGCGATCGCCTTCTGCAGCGATTCGACTCCTTCAGCGATGACATGCACGAGCGATCCATAAAGCTCGACCGATTCGAGGGGCAGCCGCCCGTCAGTTTTCGCAGCGCGTAATACCCTCACGGCCCTCGCGCTGTCAGAGGGTGCTATCTCGAGCACCTGGCCGTGCATACCTTGATTTCGCATTTCGTCCGGCGAGCCGCTGGCGATGATCTTTCCTCTTTGAATAAGAGCCAATCGATGGCAGTGTTCGGCTTCGTCCATATAATGGGTCGTGACGAAAACCGTCACGCCATCGGCGACAAGCTGATAAAGTAGTTCCCAGAAATCCCGTCTCGAGAGCGGATCTACACCGGCAGTGGGCTCATCCAAGAAAAGCACCTCCGGTTCGTGCAGAATAGCTGCGCCTAACGCTAAACGCTGGCGCCACCCGCCGGACAGTTCATGCGTGCGTACATTTTCCCGACCTTCGAGCCCGGCCATTTGCAGCGCCCGGTCGATCCTCTGGCTCAAACCCTTCTTGCTCAGACCATAGGCCGTGCCGTAGAAACGAAGGTTTTGCAAGACCGTCAGGTCGTTATACAGACTGAAGCGCTGCGACATGTAGCCTACGCGGCTGCGAATCGCCCCGGGCTGTTCAAGTACGGGCACGCCCAGGACCTCAACATTTCCACTCGTGGGTGTCAGTAAACCGAGCATCATGCGTATCGTCGTCGTTTTACCAGACCCATTGGGTCCGAGAAAGCCGAAGATCTCGCCCGGGTGAACATCGAAACTGACCTCGTCGACCGCTGTGAACTCACCGAAGCGTTTGACTAAGTTCTCGGCAACAATCGTGGATCTTTCAGCCATCATCTTGTCTTTTCTCGCCTAACTTAAAGACCGGCGGACAAAGCGCATCGAAAAGCCGCCGATGAATAACCCCAGAACGATCAAGGCCAGCACATGCGGCCAGAGGACTTCCATGCCCGTCCCTTTCAATAAAATCCCGCGCACGATCTCCAGAAAATGGTGAGCCGGGATGAAATTTGCCACCCACTGTATCACCAGCGGCATCGATTCGACCGGCGCCGCGTAGCCCGTAAACATAAAATCGGCCATGCCCACCATCAGGACCAACAGAAAAGCCTGGTGCTGCGTCTTGGCCATAACTGAGATCATCAAGCCCTTGCTTAACTCAACCAATAGATACACAAAAGCCAACATAAGCAATAACGAGAGTGAACCGCGCACGGGTACGCCGAATGCCCAATGTGTGATCCCGAGCATGAGGACAAAATCGATGAAGCCCACTAAAATCACGGGGATTGATTTACCGATGACAATTTCCAGTGTCGAGAAGGGCATGACGAGCAATTGTTCCAACGTGCCCAGTTCTCGCTCCCTGGAGAAGGAGAGTGCAGCAAAAAGAAGCACGGTGAATTCCAGCATCAACCCCATTTCGGCCGGCGTGGTGTAAAGCGCCTCACTTAATGATTCGTTGAACCATACACGTAAGCTGGGGATGAACCCCTCGAATTCCTCCGCTTTCAACCCGAGTCGATCAACGAGTATCTTATCCCCCATCTCTCGTGTGACTCCCTCGATGGCGCGCAGAGCAGCCATCGCAGGAGTGCTCTCCGCGCCGTTCAACAAAACCGCCACGGTGGGACGTCCTGTGGGTGAACTCAAATCGCTCGAGAAATCGGGGGGGATGATTACTGCCGCGCTGATCTCACCCAATCTGAGGGCGATTTCAATAGTGGCTATATCGTACACCTCCTCTTCCAAAGTGAAGATCCCGGTGTTCTCCAGGCTGACGACTAATGAACGGCTGGCAGCACTGCGGTCGTGGTCTAAGACCATTAGGGGCAGATTGGTGATTGGGCGGGAAGTTGCCCATCCAATGAGCAGGAGTTCAAGTGCTCCGCCGAGAACCATGAAGGCCGGCATCCACCAGTCAGAGCGTAGATGGATGAATTCCTTAAGCGATAAGGACCATATCTTCCGCCAGGTAGCCAGCACGATTATCCCAACCTCTTTCGGAAGAACAGTCCGGCGATAGTCAGAAATACGGCACCTAGCCCGGCCAACATCACGCCGTAAGGCCAGAGCACATCCAAGCCCACGCCGGTCAGGAAGACGCCCCGGGTGATGATCGCATAATGCGTCCCCGGCAGCGCCAGCGCCTCCAGCCGCATGACCTCTGGCATTGAGGCGATCGGAAAGAAGATTCCCGTCATGAAGAACCCGGGAAAGAAGATTAAGAGGAAAGAGAGAGCTAAAGCCGCAGGCTGAGTTTTCATGAACACGCCGATGATGAGCCCCATACTCAAGATCGCGAACAAAAAGACCGCGGAGAGCGTGAAGAAAACGATATAGTTTCCATGAAAAGGGATCCGAAATAAGAGCATCGCCAGAAGCGGTATGATGATTGCGTTCACCAAACCTACAAGCACATATGGGATCATCTTCCCGAGCAGCAACTCAGCACGCCCAATCGGAGTAGCCATCAACTGCTCAAGCGTGCCATGCTCGCGCTCATGAGCGAGGGTCAGGGCGACGGAAAGGGCCGGGAATCCCAGCACCATCGAGATCAAGCCCGGGATCATATCGACACGGGGCTTCAAGCTGGGGTTGTACCAGGCACGAACACGCAGGTCGATAGGCTGCAGAATCCCCTGAGATACCCCTAAGGCGCCCATCTGAGACGAGAGAGCCTGGTTCAGGAATTCTTCTGCCCGCCACCCGACATGGTCTACGGCAAAGGCACCGCTCTGTGGCTCTGTGCCATCGATGATAATCTGCAGCGGCATGCCGCGCAGGGAGCTAATATCACTCGCGAAATCAGGCGCCAGAACCAACGCCACCTTGATGTCGCCGCGCATCAGAAGGGCTTCAATCTCTTCCATCGAGTTCACTTGAGCAAAGAGGTCGAGGTCATCACCCGCAGTGATTTGTTGGACGAAATCACGAGAAGTCGGACTGCGGTCATAGTCCAGCACTGCGATCGGGACGTGTTGGATGTCCACCGTCAACGCATAGGCCATCAGCAGCATCATCGCGGTGGGGGCAAGCAGGACCAACACAAAGGTGGAGCGGTCGCGCAGGATGTGCTGGATCTCCTTACGTACAACAGCTAAAACATGCCTGAGAGACATCTTATAGCTTCTCCGGGGCGTTTTCATGCGCCGCCAACTTGCGAATTATGGAGATGAAGGCTTCTTCCATTCGCGGCGGAGCGGGTCGGATTTCCATAATTCCCACGCCATTCTCCTCCAGAGCTAAACGGACTTCCGGTATTCTCTTCGCTGCTGAGTCGACCAGCAAGTGGATCGCCTCCCCATAGGATTGCGTTTCGAGAATGCCGGGCAACTTCTCTAACACGATTCTCGCGGCTTGCCAGTCATCAGAACGGACCTGGACGACTTCCCCCTCAAGTTGGCCCCGAATCGCCTCTGGGTTGTCGCACACTACCATGCGTCCTTCATACATCAAACCCACCCGAGAACAGCGGTCGGCCTCATCCATATAAGGCGTGCTGACGACAATGGTTGTCCCACCGAGATAAAGTTCAGCCAGGATATCCCAGAACTCTCGCCTCGAGATGGATCGACACCAGTTGTCGGTTCATCGAGCATGAGAATTTCGGGTTCATGGATCAGGGTGCAAGCCAGCGCCAGCTTCTTCTGCATACCACCGGAGAGGTGATTCGCCCGGCGATCTTTAAAAGGAGACAGAGCTGCGAATTCCAGCAAGCGCTCACTGCGGATGGCGAATTCATCCGCAGCAACGTCGTAGAGCTCTGAGAAAAAATGCAAGTTCTCCAGGACGGTGAGCTCGCTGTACAGGCTGAACTCCTGTGCCATATAACCGATATGGCGTTTGATCTCCTCCGGCTGTGTGGCCAGGTCAAACCCAGCAAGGCTCCCGCTTCCCGAGGTGATCTTGAGCAAGCCCGTCAGGAGCCGCAGTGTCGTCGTCTTCCCTGCGCCATCGGGTCCCACGAGACCAAAGAGCTCCCCGCGCCGGATCGATAGATCCAGCGAATCAACCGCCAGCGTGTTGCCAAACTCGCGGGTCAAGCCCTGAGTCTCGATGATGATCGGCTGGTTGGAGTTCACCGTTGAGGTCAACTCTTCGCTTTTCGAATCACCCATAAAACAGCCAACGCAGCCAATGCGGGTTCAATGGCAATGCCAATGTACTTCAGGGTTTCGCTGAAACCCATCGCTGGAATCACGTACCAGTCGAGAAAGCCGGTTACAACCGCAGCGATCACAGCAGCAATATAGTCCCCACGCACGCCTATCGGCCGGTTGTCCTTCCAGATCACACCGGCGAGCGCGCCGATGAATAGACCTACTACTACCATTACCACAACCAGAATCAAGATTTCCATTTCAGTGCCTCCTTGTTCGAGTCAACAAGATTGGTCCTTGATGTTTGAATACCGGACTTCATTTCGAGTTTATTAATAACCTCATCCTCTTTTTCCCGCGGAGACAGCCTGTAAGCGTATAAGCGGAACGTACCGCCCAAGCTCCCGATAGTCCGCTTCAGTAGACTCTATCCGATACCCCATGATACGGGCGAGTTGCATTAAAGCTGCCGGATGCCGTCGACCATAATCCAGCATCTCGAGTTCTGCATCTTCCACCGAAAGGCGCTCGGCTACAGCAGGAAAAGAACGGCGTTTAAACTGCACGATGACATAGGGATCCTTCTGAATATTGAGCAGCCAATCGGACTTCTCACCCCAGCCTGAGGCGACGTAAAATGCATCGTTTTTCGCATCATGACGAACCACTTCGAGGACGACATTACGCTGGTTACCGGTTACACGCCCTATATGGGTGAGCATGAGAAATCGCCCGCCAAAAAGCCAGCCGAGCCCCACCCGATAAAGTCCAATGGGCGCTCGAGCTAGCGCACGTAGTAAACCACGCGGCGGTTTTCGGTCGGCCACTTTCTCAATCATGCCTCACCTCAACTCAATGGCTTTCTCAGGGCATTGTAAGACACAGGCGCCGCAGGCAATGCAGCGCTCGCCATGGTGAAAGATCACACAACGAGCGTCATAATCAGGGGTCCAACAGCCCACAGGACACACCTCATAACACTGCCAGAGACCCTTGCTGCGCTCGGGAGCGAAACGGATTTCAAGGCTCCGGAGCTTGCGAGCCAGATGCCAATGCTCTGCTAGCAGGGATCCTAAATTTGGCCCTTCAGACACACGTTACCTCCAGCTCATAATGTTCGGGACCAGCCAATAAGCCAAGCCGAGCCCCCCCCGATCACGGCTTCCCAGCCCCAGTTCGCCTGTTCACCGCGCATAAGCGGAGACATCCCCTGCAGCTCCGCGGCGATAAAAACAGAAAGCGCCGTGACGCCGATGGCGCGTGCGAACAGAACATCAATAGATGCCGGGTCCCAGAGCGTAGAATAGACGAGCATTCCCGCCATCGCGATCAGGACCAGCGGCAGACTTTTGGCCAAACCGTCCCGCCCCGGCAGCCAAGGAAGCGTTATGGCATAGAACACCGATAGCGCAGCCATGGCGATGAACGTCGGCCAGAACATACTGCGCCAGAATAACGCAATCGGGATCAAGATCAGCAGTGCGTAAAAACCCAACGTAACCGCGGTCATCTCCAGCCGGTCGCGCAGCGGGAATTGCACCCAGCGCATGTCGTCGGTTTTTTTCCTGCCGCGGGCGAGATAGTCGGGGATGTCAACCGCCCGCGCCGGCCCCCAGTGGACGCCCCAACCCGTCTGTTCGCGTATGCGCCATCCCTCTACTCCGTTGGCGCATAGCTGCGGGAGGATCATCGCGTGGTGCTGGAGAACCTCGCTCAACCCGCTGATATGCAGCGCGCCGATGATCTTATCAGCCGTGAGAAAACCCCCGCCAGCGGCGCACCATACGTTAATGCCGCCCGAATCCACCACCAGGATCCAGGCGTCGAGATCCCCTTCGATCGCTTTAACCAACCGCCGTACGGTGAGTTCAAAATTTCCGGTGACAAGCAAGGGCGAATCTCGACGAGGTTCCCCAACCGCATAGACGCCGGGTTTCACCTGCGGATACGGTGGGAGGATCCGGAAAAGGGATGCCCACAGATCGATCAGGACTGTCCGCAGAGTCCGCGCTCCGGTCAATCGTCCGCGGAACATCTCTGGCTTGCGATCGGCCTCATCCTGATCCACGGGTGTGGCCAGGTAGAGGCGCAAGCTGCCAGCCAGCTCAGTCGAGAGCAGGTCCCAATCGAAACCAGAATTGGACAAGACTACTTCGAAGTCCACCAGGGGGTGGGTCGTAGTGCGAGTGAGCAGCCAGGTTATGAACTGCAGCGGAGCGCGCACGATTGTAAAGAGGAGCCGAGATCCCCCCGAAGCAGGTCTCACCTCATCGAGCACGGCGAGCTTCCCATCGGGAGCGAGCAGCTTTCGCGTCGCCTTTAGAATGTGACGCCGCCCCCGTTCGGTCATCTCGCTGAGCGCCAGGCTGCTGACAATCAGATCGAAGGATAGCGGGTCGAAAAGCTCATCGATCATGACCGCATCCATGCGGCGGAGATCGACATGCTCCTCTACATCTTCCTTTTCGATTCGTTTAGCGGCTTCTGCGAGCATCCCGGAGCTGATATCGATCGCCGACACCTTCGCTCCAGCCTTCGCCATCGCAATGGTCAGGGCGCCGGTCCCGCAACCAATCTCGAGGACGCGTGTCCCCTCGTGAACGAGTTCTTCCACGATCAGATGGTGCATCGATCCGAGGCGGCCGAGCGTGAGCAAGCGGATGCCGCGATCGTAATCAGCCGGGCGACGTTCAAGCCAGCGCATGAATACCGTTGCCATCAGCTCTTCTCCACCATTAATCCTGCCAGTATGGTTTCTATGGGGGCAGCGCCCATATGGTCCCAATTCACGAGCTCTGGTTCGATGAACCAGAGCATGGCCAGACCCTCGTACATGGCGATTACAGAAATTGCCGTCCCTTCGGGGTCGCAAGGTTGAAATTCGCCGCTGTCTATACCCTGCTGGATGATCTCGGCGAGGATAGCGGTATAGCGCTTGAAGTAGCCGACGATGACCTCTCGTATGACTTTGCTTCGCGCCGCCAGGGCCACAAATTCATAAGCCAGGGGGAGTATTTTTTCAAAGCGCTTATATTCCTGCACTACCAAGGCAACGAAGGTTTTCAGTCGTTCGCTCGACGAGCCTTCCGTAAGGACTAACGCTTCCGCCTCGCGCATTTCATAGATGAAGACACGGTCAAGCACAGCTCGAATGATGGCGTCTTTACTTTTGAAATACCAGTAGAGGGCGCCTTTGGAAAGCCCCGACTCCTGGACGATATCGTCCATGCGAGCCTTATCGATCCCACGAGTCGTGAAAACTTTTTCCGCGGCGTCGAGGATCTGTCGCCGTCGAGTTTCTTCGATTTCTTTCTTTATAGGCATCTAGACTGACTGGTCGGTCTATTACAATGTATACGGTTGTGGCCGCTGTGTCAAGCAGTTTGACGCGATCGGTCTGTGGCATTCACTTGCTTCCGTCATGAGTCCACTTTCGAGATGGGATAAGGCAGCACCGATATCCATATCGAGGTGACTCTCCCCCTCTTCGACGGCGGCGTCGAAAAGCGACCCGATGCAGCAAAGGAAGCACTCGGAATTCACACCCCCTGACAAGACCAAAATGCTCAAAGGGTCCGGGAAACAAAAAGTGCATAAGGAATGTGATTTTGCATTCACCACGATGATCATCGGGTAAGAATCGTGGGAGATAGACCATCAAATACATTGAAATACTCAATGCGCGCTGGGTGTTTCATAATATCCCATCCTATATATTCGATTTGGAGCGAACAATGAAAAAGTTTCGAACAATCTCTATCGCGTTTGGGGCATCTTTGTTTCTCGGCGCTTGTGCTCAGGCCGTGACCCCAACCACAGCCCCAACGGAAGTGCCGCCTGTGGTGGAAGAAATTTCAACAGAGGCGCCTATGGACGTAGAGGTTCCGCATGATGTTGAGGAAATTCCGTTTGTGCCCAGGCTGGTTGCTGGCGGTATCCGCCGGGTTGAAGCATCAAGCGTTGGCACAGATGTCCGTTGGATCCTACCCGGGCTGCGAGCGCTAGACCCGGCGATCTTCGGCACCCCCGACCAACCGCTCGGTTTCGAGCCGGGCACAGGTCTGCCCCTGGAAATGCGCCTGGTTTCTGAAGATGGCACAGCCTACACCACCACGGCTGGTCCGACACCGTTCTCGGATAACTTCGCCCCTGTGGAGGGCAGTTTTAACCTGAGCGTCGTGGATGTTACCCTGGTCGATGGGCCTGATTCCCAGGATCAGATCGATTTCAGCGCCACCTTCACCGGTCCTGATGGCAAAGAATACGCCTTAACCCTATTGAAGGTCATCCCCAAAGGACCAGAACACCCCTTCTTTGGCGGCGTTGCAACTAACTTCATCCAGCACGGAGCGACCGGCATCGGCACCAATCTCATGCCGGGGGCCTACACTTACATGGCTTTCTGGGGCGTGGCTGAGCTCTCCATCGATGGTGAAGTGGTCGCCTCCAACCGAATCGTCCACGGCATGATCACGGGGGATCCCCGCGACGAAGAGTATCGGCTGGGATTCGATCAGGATGTTGACAACAGCAAGGTCGTTTTCCACCTGATCCTGCCCAACACCGAAGTCACTCCCGATGGGCCGCAGGAAAGCCCCGTTCCGACCGGGTTTATTCTGCCCAATGGCGTAGAGCAACCCTTCTTCCATATCATGTTTGAAAACATCCAGGTACAGCCCGCGCAGGTTGTCTCTCCGTAGATTATGTAGTGTTTTTTACTGGAAAATACCCCGCCAAAAGCGGGGTATTTTCATAAGCCCTCCCGGCTCGGCACGGAAGATCTACGCGTTACCCCTGGAGGATTCGTCGAGCTCTTTTGTGGCATAAGGATAAGCGACCTCATACGCGAGAAGCGAGATATAGGCACGGGCTACGCAGGTGCCGCTGGGTGGGGTTTTTACGCCGCGGGCTGTAAATTTTCCTGGAAGCCATTGCCCTCAACTTGGAACGCATAGCGAAACTGTTGACCCAGTAATCTTCAAAGGCGAAGCTAGGCTTACAGCTTGACCTGCAGGGATTCGGGAAGCGGCAAAAGGGGACGAAAGAACGGGGAAGAGGGCAAGCGGAGAAGGCCGCATAAGACGCATCAGGGCAGCTCGCTGGCCTCCCTTATCGGCAGAAATCCGAACCTCAGCCTGCGGAGATAGAGCCCGGCTTATGAGCGTGCTTGTTCAACGTCCTCATAACTCAGGTTCACTATGCTATAATCCGCCGCATGTCTGAAGAAGATAAAAACATCCAGGACGAAAGCCAAACTGAAGCCAAGGACGCGGGGACAATTAAATTTACCCGCCGCTCCTTCTACAGCGCCCTGCTGCCGATTTCTTTTGTTACCGGTCTAGCCGCCGGGTATCTGTTTTGGGGCCGCGACACTATCCCACCAGCCAACCCGGCTACGCCTGTAGCCGTCGCTGAAGAGATCACTCCTGGATCAAGCGAAGATCCCACGCGTTTTGAGATCAGCACGGACGACGATCCATCGCTCGGTCCCGAGGACGCGCCGATCACGATCGTCGAGTTCAGCGATTTCCGCTGCCCTTACTGCAGCATATTCCACCAAGAGACGTTTGATGACCTGATGGCGGAGTACCCGGGCCAGATTCACTTTGTGTACCGCGACTTCCCGGTCGTCGGCGGCTTTGAAGCTGCACTTGCGGCGGAATGCGCTGACGAACAAGGCGCTTTCTGGGAGTTCCACAATCTACTTTTCTCAGGTGAATACCCGAATTTAGACCGCGACGCGTTTGCAGCCTACGCTGAGAAGCTTGATTTGGACGTCGAAGGTTTGCTCGCCTGTGTGGACGAGGAGCGTTACAGTGATGAGGTTGAGGCGGATGCTCGCTACGCCTCAGGTCTCGGAATCACCGGCACGCCAACTTTCTTCATCAATGGGATTCCGATGGTCGGAGCGCAGCCGCTTGAGGCTTTTATCCAGATCATCGAGTACGAACTAGGGGAATAGTTCGCAGGCTTATACAGCACCTTTCTGCCCCCCATCCACTTTATATAGAAAATCGAGCAGCGTTCGGTTGAACGCCTCAGCCGCATCGATCGGTGTAGCATGGCCGGAATCGGGAATTACGACCAGTTGTGCACCGGGGATGTGGCCGGCCAGTTCCCTTTTTGCTTCCATCGATACAGTCTGATCGTTTGCCCCAGCGACGACGAGCGTCGGGGTGTCGATTTCGTTTAGACGATCGCGGATGTCGTAACGGGTAGGCTGCCCATATCGCCCGCAAATATGCGCTGCGCGGGTTCGAGGCGATGCGCTCGGCTGCAGCCTGGCGCAGAAGCTCTTGTTCCGGCTCGGGGAAAAGCCCCGCCGCAACCCATTGCCCCACTCGGTCCATCCGACCCAGCATCACAAACGAAATCCTCACCAGCTTCCGGAAAAACCCGTTTGAGCCCGAGTGCAGTCGCGCAAACGTGTTGACCAAAGTTAGCGAGCGGACGACTTCAGGGTGGGCGAGCGCCAATTGCATTGCCACCGCTCCGCCAAGCGACAATCCCACCACATGCACCGGCATCTCGGCCTGTTCTTTCACTACGGATGCGATCTGAAGCGCCATATCCTCGATGGACGGCCATCCCGCTGGTTGGCTGGAGCGGCCATGCCCGGGCATGTCGAGCGTCAGAACCCAATAGCATTCGCGGACAATTGGGATCTGGAGACCCCAATCCTCGCTGCACGAACCCAGCCCATGCAGGAATAGAACCCCGGTACCTGCGCGGTCTGATGGGTTGTGATATTCGTAATAGATTTGACCGTCTTTTACCTTGTGAAAACCCATAGCTCCAGCTCACTTCTGCGAACTTTGGCAGGATGCCACCTGCTGCCGTGTTTGCAGCTCCACTTAATCAACGATTATCAACCTCAGGGCTGTGCCACTTCGATCACCACCAGGCGATGGTCAGGAGCGATGGAGTCTGAGACCCAGGACGCGATCATCACCTGCAAGGTCATGTGGTTACCCTCCCTTGGATTTGCTACGCATTTTCTGTGCACACAAGCATCACTGATCGATCCATGCTGAACTCAAGGATTCGATCAGGGCATTTCAACCTGCATCGTCTCCAGCATCTCATCCAGCGCGGTGAGCTTCGGGAAGAAACTTGCCGGGTTTTCGAGATCTAGCTGACTCTCGATATCTATGAGATAAGTTTCGTAGGTGTTAATGAATGCCTCGTACCCATCGCCGATGTAGGATTCGCCATCCGCGGGCAGGCTGGGATGGGTGACAGGCAGAATCGCCGAAATGAAATAGCTGCCGTCGTCCGTCAAACCTTGAAATGCGTAGAAGATATCCTGGTTGTTGACCGGCCAGGCAGCCTGGCCATATTGGCTCACAAAGCGCACACCAGATCCGCCTTCAAAAGTGAGATATTCCACCTGCACGGTGATCATCTGCGCCGCGTTGAAGATCGGCAGCACCAGAGGTACGGTCTCAGGATGCTCCGCTTTCAGCGCAAGAAAGGTATCCAAATTTGCCAAACTCTCTTCTGCATCCTGATTAACCTCCAGGAATTCCGCTACCGAGTAGATTGCAAAATGTGCCTTGTGAAAAGTGTCGTTTAGAGGGTAGTCATAGAAGGTGAAATCGTCGTGCTCCGGAACCGCAAACCACTCCATCTCGAGTTCGGCGGGGAGAACGGACGGATGAGCGCCGTAATCCTCACCCTCCGGGTAGGAGAAGCATAATACATTGAAGCACACATCCGGCTCGGCGACTTCGATGGTTTCTTGCGTAGCCGCTGGCTCGAGCAATTCTTGTTCGAGACCCTCAAGCTCGAGAAATTCAGCTCGTTCCGTTGCAAACGTTTCAATATCCATGAGATCAATGTCCATAAGATCAATTTCCTGCATCAGAGACCTCACCGCCGGATACGCGAAGGCCAGACCCACACAAAGCATTATCGCAATTAAACCCGCACACCCCACACCGATCCACAGGCAGGTGCGGCCTGTGGATCTCCCCGATGGCTCTGCCGGTTGAGCGGGGGACTCGACAACCGCCGGTTCCGGTGCAACATCTTGAACGGGTTGTGCCTCCGGAGCGGTGCCACTTACTGTCGCTGGAGCTGGTTTCGGCGCTCCGCACTGCCCACAAAAACTACTTTCATCAGGGATATCTGCCCCACAACGTTCACATTGCATGCTCGCCTCCTCCATTTCTGTCACGACATAACTTGACCGATTTTAAATCCGGTCACGTGATCTCTTAACAAGATGCGGTTTATTGCTCCGGCCGCCAGGTAGCATCAAAATCTAGCGCCGGGTCGTTTGTCAATTCCTGATACTCAGTGCAGCTCACGCTCATAATAGCGATGTTGTGATTCACACCATCCGGCCAGGTCTCGAAAGCGATCCACTGACCATCCGGCGACCATGTCGGCTCACCCATCGGTTGGAGAGAGAGCAGTCCCTCCTGACAGACCTGGATCTCGCGCACACCGCCATCCGCGACGGGTGCAGCAATCAGTCGCGGGATATTGCCGACCACCTTCTCGAAGAGAATCGTGGCGCCATCGGGAGACCAATCGGGTCGGGCAATATCTTTGCCATCGCTGTGCGTATATCTTTTCTCCTCCCCACCATCATCAGGGACAAGCCAAATCTCCTCCTGCCCTCCTCGCCCGGTGAGGATGGCGATCTGAGAACCGTCAGGCGCCCAACTCGGAGCCCAGTTGAAAGCAAGGTCATCGTTGACGTTCCGCAAGCCTTTCCCATCGACACCGATTGTGAAAATCTGCGGACGCCCAGTGCGCCAGGAGGTGAAAGCCAGTCGAAGACCATCATACGACCAGTCCGGGTCATAGTCCCCGCCTCCCACAGTGGCCATAAGCAGGCTTGGCTCGGAAGGGACCCCCAGCGGATCCACATTCATGACGAAAATCGAAGAGCCCAGATATTCTTCGCTATTGCCGTTACACGGGGAGGTATACGCCAAGTGCGCCCCATCCGGCGACCAGGCGGGCTGGCAAGCCCCCGCGGCGAGATCGGTGAGTTGATGTTCGTCACTGCCATCGACGTTGATCAAGTAGATCTGCGGTCGACCTCCGCGGTTTGAAACGAAGGCGATTTGATTCGCTCCACCCAGGGTGGCGCCCAATGGAATGGAAGTCGTCGTCGGCTGTGGGGTGGGAAGCTCGACAATATCAGCCGTCGGTGTAAGCGTCGGCGGGATGAGCGGGGTGAGCATCACCGTAGGAACGATCATTTCAGTCGGTTCAACGATCGAGGTAGGTTGAGCTTCAGCAGGATCGGGTAGGGCAGCGATGGTCCCAGGTTCATCTTCACCGAAGAACCCGAACGCGAGGAGCGTTGCTGCGATCGCAATCGCCATGACTACAAATCCTCCGCCCACAATGGCGATCCACTTCCAGGGAATTCCCCTTGGCGCTGTGCTTGAGGGTGCCGGTGGTGGATCTGCCGGCGGTGGACCCGGCGGTATTGCTGCTGAAGCCGACACCTCGGGCATTGCGCTTGCCCGGCGCGTCGGCTCTGGGGCTGGTGGGCCGTCCCCGGCGGTAGATGTCTCTGCGGGCACATCGGGATCTGGTTGTGCCGGCGCATCATCATGTCGCGGCGCGCCACACTTTCCACAAAATTTTTCTTCTACTCGCAACGCTGCACCACATTGCGCGCACCGTGATACTCCCTCATCCAAAACCAACATCTCGGGCGACTCCATCACCGTCGCGATGGCGTCCGCATCAGCCATTACCGTAGGCGCAGATTCTATGTCGGGTTTGTAATGAAAACGGAAACTTGCTTCGCCAATAGTGATTGTATCGCCATCCTTAAGCTCAGCGGATTGGACGATCTTGCCATTCACAAAAGTGCCCCCTGTGCTGCCGAGATCTTCAATCACGCAGTCTCCTGCGGAGAATCGAATCACAGCATGTTTGCGCGATGCCCTGGGGTCCAGAATCTGTATTTGCGATTCCTCACTCCGCCCTACTATTGTTTCCTCTTCGATTAACTTGAACTCGTGGCCAACCAAATCACCGCTGGTACCCTCGAGCCAGGCGTCCCTCTCCTGTGCCATTTTTCGACTCCGTTTCAAACAACCATCTGCATTGATGAGTTATCTTTTCTTTGTTGAAATGTCCATGGGTCTTAGCATACAAGCGAATTCGGATTAACGAGGATAATAATCCTGGGCTGAATATGTCCGTCATTTTCGGTCTCCAACTGTGTCACCAGGATGAACCAAAACGGCAGCCAGATCTCCTAGCTGCCTATTTAATAGTTGTACAGTCCTCCATTTGGATTGCCCACGCAGGCTCGCCCCCGGGAAGGTGGAAACTAAACCACCCCCTCATAGAGGATTTTCCTGCTGCGACCATACACCCTCACTCCTCGGGGGCACGCTTATTGCTTAGCTGAATTCTTTTATGGTTGTAACTACCATCCCAGCATCTCACAAGATCGTTCGACCTATTTTGAAAGTGAGTGAACACTCCCCACCGCACACCGTCCTGGTGTCTTAGGAAGCGATGGGGCTTCTAGGCTAAAGCCAGAGATTGTATCCCCAATCTCAAAATATTGATGGCGGCGTTTTCGTCTCT
>DAOUDJ010000199.1:0-2896 GCA_034430795.1 Anaerolineales bacterium
TCGTTCGGCTTTTGCCTCCTCCACAACTGCAACACTCGGTACGGGTGGCTGGTTAGGCCTTTCCCGTCTGGGACTTTCACCCTGCAAGAAACGCCAAGCTTCTTGGCGCACAACGGCCTCGAGCTCAGCCGCCCCGCTCGTTCCTTTGCTTGTTATTCAAGATTCCCATACCAGCTCCATCGATACCAAATCGCGCCGCCCGCGGGATCGGCTGCAGCGAATGGTTATGCGCCATTAAATCGACTCTATTTTGTGTCTCGGGAGGTCGATGCTTTGACTGCCGTGAATTTCACGCTAATCACTTTGCCTTGAACCGATTGGATGTCCTCTTTCGCGGGTGCAGGGAAGAATTCCTCACCCGGGCAGCAGGCCATCGATTCCAGTTCATCAGGCGCTAGGGTGTGCCGAGCGATAACGATGAAATCTTCAAATCCAGCTTGCTTTGCCACTTCCCAGTAATCATCCTCTGGAATAGCTCCTCCTAAACATCCAGCCCAACTTGACCGGAACCGGTCTCGCAGTTCAGGATTGATCTCCTCAGTAAGGACAATGTCTGAGATGGCGAGCCGCCCACTAGTTCTCAAGATACGAAAGGCCTCCTCATAGACCGCATCCTTATCAGGGCAAAGGTTGATGACGCAGTTGGAGATCACAACATCAACGGAACTATTTGGGAGTTTAGTCACTGCTATATCTCCGACACGGAGTTCTATATTGCTATTTTCCAAGCCAGCCTCAGCCACCGCCTCCATTGCTCGGCCAATCATTTTTTCAGCGCCATCAATCCCGACAACTCTACCTTGCGAGCCTACCTTTTGAGAGGCCAGGATCACGTCTACCCCACCGCCGCAACCAAAATCGACAACATCTTCACCGAGTTGTAGGTTTGCAAAGCCAGTCGGATTTCCACAACCGCGCGAAAGATTTGCAGCAATATCTGGAACAAGCGAAAGTTCTTCTTGGCTATATAAGCCTTGATCTACTGCATAGCCCGAACCGGGCTCACCTTTGCTCGGTCAACACGAATCCTTATTGCCACCTGTCTCAGCAAATTTCCCGTAGCGACTGCTTACGGTCAGCTTAATCTCATCAGTGTTCACAATTTACTCCTGTATGAGCATCAATGATCTTTTCAGTGTACACCATAAAGATCCTGAATGGCGCATAACGGCCGCGAGCTCAACGGCCAGGGAACGTACGACCGGTATCTTTTCACCCAACGCCCATCATACAACTTTGCCACCAATTCGCTCAGCATCCCCGGTCCGTTCCAGCGAGGGTTAGGCCGCCCTCAGGTAAACCATCACTAACCTTCAACCACTCCATACATCTGATCAGGCATGAGGATCTCCGGAAATCGCTCGCGCAATGCTCGGCAGGCTTCACAGCATAAATGGCATGCGTCGGCATACCTTTCTTCATGAGGCAACTCATACCGGCGCACTAGCTCCACCGGACCACCATCAAGCAATGGACCCGTGATGGGGTGTGATTTCGGGTCATACGTCTCGCAAATCTCACTCAGCGGCGTGATAAATAGGTTACCTAGCGAGATCCCCTGACAGATGTGCAAATTCCCATATGGATCCACATGCACCCGTCCTGGTTCGCGTAGGTTCTCAAATGGGCATTCAGTGAATTGACCCCAGGGCCACCGCGCGGCTTTTGGGACGAGCTTTTCCGCGGCCCGCCCACGGTACATGACGGCCGATTCACCCTCCGGAAGCTGGCCGACCGCCGAGGCTGCGTTAGTCACTTCGGGCTCACCGATGCTGATGACCCCGAGAGGGATGCCAAGTTGCTCTGCCGCCACGCTTGCGTTCCGTGCTTGCTGGCTGAGCTTCTCACTCCAGTGATACAAATCGCTGCTGATTGAGAGATCTTGGATCAATCCTGCAAAGGGGCTCAGCCATTCGAGGGCGTCTTCCACGTCGGTTGCCCAGTATCCGTTGGAAACGATTCCGACTTGAAAGTCCATGGAGGCTGCATCTTGAACCGCTTTGAGCAAAGCGGCGTAATAGAGAAAGGGCTCCCCACCCTCGAAGTAGATCCATTTGACCGTGCCAACGTCTTGAGCCTGTTGCAGAATATTCCGAACATTCCGCAGGGTCAATGTGCCGCTTTGCCACGGGCTCCCCCAGACAAAGCAGTGATCGCACTCGAGATTGCACTGATACGTGAAGAGTAGGTGCAGACCCGATAGCCTCATGTTAGCACTCCTTTCAACTTGCCATCCGAATCGCTATCATCGTAGGCTCTCTTTGTTCAAGCCTAGTTGTTAATTTCGACATTGTGATAGTCAACAGTCCACAAGATTGATGTCAGATTGCGACGGGCGGCATAACGTAATCTTGTGTGGACGGGCATCCCCGTATCCCCCGCGCGGGGGATTTCCCCTGTGTAATAGCTTGATTCACCATCAAATCGCGTGCATTAAGGAAGAAAGTCTACGAAAAAGGGGGAATCGCGAGCGTCTGTGAGAGGCGCTTATCCATTCCTGAACCATTCCAGATTACTCTATTTCCGAAAAGGTTTCAAGAAGACGCCTACCTGATGATGAATCGGTGGATATCATCCTCTTGTCCAGGGTAGGGATCCTTATTGATCTACTGAAATTCCCTCAATTCTTCAATGGCCTGATGCTTATTACAGAAAATAGAGAATCGGAAAAGCCTGACGGCCTACGTTTCGTTCGGGGGGCTCAATTTGAGCACTTCGGAAGCGGGCTGATAACCCCCAGGATACGAGTTCGAACCCTATTCAAGGGGGCTTGGAAGAGAAAAGGCACCCTTTCAGGTGCCTTAAGGTAGCGGGGCTCAGATTCGAACTGAGGACCTTCAGGTTATGAGTTCGCTTCCTAAAATAGGGGCCTTGGACCGTCAGGCTGGTGTTCCAA
>DAOUDJ010000200.1:0-10168 GCA_034430795.1 Anaerolineales bacterium
AGCTCGAAGAGCGCTGCGCTGACTTCCAAGTTGGAGGCGCTGCTCGCTGATATCGGTCCATTCCTGCAGGACCTGGACCTGCGCCTGAGCAGCCGATATCATCTGGCTCGCAGCCTGATCCTCCATAAGATTTCTAGAGCTAAGGAATGCACCAATGCCCAGGGAAATAAGTGGGATGAGGATGAGAGGCAAGATAACGAATGGAAGTCGACGGACGAGACTTCCGCGTACTTCCCGCTGCTCAATGGGTTGTGGATGGGTTACCGGTTGGACCACAGTTACTCAATCTCCCACACAGGATCACCATTCAGGATGCGGCGTATCTGACCAGGGAAACGGTCAGGGTCGAGTGGTTTACCAAGGAAGCCGTCAAAGCCTGCGGTTCGAGATCGCTGCATCTGTTCTTCACTTGCATAAGCAGTGACCGCGACGACTGGAATGTCGTTCAGTGCTTCCGCGGCGCGTAATTTACGCAGCGCTTCATATCCGTCCTCGTATGGTAGTCGAATGTCCATCAGAATGAGATTGACCTTGGGGATAGTGTCGGCATACTCAACGACTTCGTAGCCTGAGGTTTTCCATTCGCAATGGAGACCCATATGGTCAAGCATTCGGGCCATTAAGACAAAATTTGAGACATTGTCTTCGACGATCAGGACAGTTGTTTTCTCAGAATCACTGGTCAATTTTATTTCTCTCCATCTAGGAGGCAGCGAATTATGTCTTACTGGTGCAAGAACTGTGCAATTTGCCGCGGGAGGTTATCTACATCGATTGGTTTTTGAATATAGTCATCACATCCCGCCGATAATGTTCTTTCGCGATCACCGCGCATCACGTTTGCTGTTATGGCGATGATGGGGGTTGTCTCAAACTGCGCATCTTCTTTTAATTCCTGGGTCATGGTCAGTCCGTCGACATCTGGCATGTTAATATCCACCAGGATTAGGTCGGGGTTGTGCAGCCGGGCGAGCGCAATCCCATCGGTAGCATTATCGGTTCCAAGAAATTGATACCCTGCAGCTTCGAGAATGCGCTTTACAAGGTTGCGGTTATCGAGATTATCTTCGACATACAGAATGGTTCGCGATTCTTCAGCCATAAGAGATCAGATTGAAATATTCCCTTCAAAATGCTAAGAGGAATTATAGTCAATGGAGTGCCCATTTGCCAGCAGAGCCCTCGTCGTCACAGCGAGGGCTCTTGAGGAGGAGAGCAAAGAGCTGGGCTACAATAGATATCTGGAGGCTGTCGGTAAATATTTAGGGTGCAGGTCGGCTGCTCATAGGCACCGGTTCTCTAGACACCCTTTCCTTTAATAATATCCTGTTGTCTCCGATACTACTGTATGGTGCTCCGTGCAATTTCAGCTTAGCACTCTTTTGCGAGGATGAACCTTTCAATCCGCTTACAAATGCGGTGTAAGAAAAAAGCCGTAAAATAGTAGTCTTTAAAGGCTGCCCCGACCAGCCTCCAAGAAGATGGAAGGCCTCCGAGTATTCTTGGAGGCTCTAGGTTTAGAGCGGGCAGCGGGATTCGAACCCGCGACATTCTGCTTGGGAAGCAGACGCTCTACCACTGAGCCATGCCCGCATAGCCGTTGCGGATTATAGAAGTGCCCCTACTGTCTGTCAAGGAACATGTTTTCAAAATACAGTAAATAGCAACAGCGGTTCCTATGATTCCAATAGAAGTAGCCGGCGGAGCCAGAGGAGTGCGTAACTAACGGCCCGGGTTTTCATATTCACGAAATGTGCCTCGTAGGATTTGTGGTCCGTATGTTCATTATCAGGGAGTACGACCTGGATCATCACTGTACTTCCTTCCCGCGAAGGTTGCATCGCTAACAGTAAACCTGCTTGGGCGGGAGCGTTTCGCATATCATCTCGCAAAGTCGCAGAAAGAGATTCTTCCAATCCGGCTTCTGGGAGAATCTGTTCGCTGGCGATTACCTCTGTGAATTCTGCCAATGAAGACGCTAGGGCTCCATCTGTTCCTGCTTCAAGGAGCGCGAGATGCAGGCCCTTATCCTTCAGTAAACCGATGACAACGGATTCGAGTGTTTGATCATCCTTGCCGTAGATAGCCCTGCCGATGCGTTGCTCAAGCGTCGCCTCGACCCTTGCAATCATCTTGTCGGCTTCTTGATCTGTCTTGGCCTTTGCTGTTATTCGGATGTCCACCCGGCCAGGATGAGCAGAGAGGCCGACTGTAGGATTGTGGAGTTTCTCCAGGTCTTCGATTTTATGGTCTAACATCGACTCGCCGATACCTACAGTGCGGACGATGCGGCTCTTGATGATGCTTTGCAATCCAAGGCGCTGTTTAAGATAGGGGATAACGTCGGTGACAAGCAGATGTTGCATCTCAGCGGGGACACCAGGCAATGAAATGGTCACAGATTTATCTGTTTCCACGATGAAACCCGGAGCGGTACCCACGGGGTTTTCTATGGGGATGGCACCTGCCGGGATATACGCTTGACGACGGTTATTCTCCGTGGGAACACTCCCAAAACCTGCGAAACGCTCCTCGATCTGCTGCCATAATTCGGGCACGAAGATCGTCTCCACGCCACAAGCCTTCGCTATTCCTTCACGCGTGGGATCGTCAATTGTAGGGCCTAAACCGCCGGTGGTGATTACGGCGTCTGCGCGCTGCATGCTCGCTCGTACTTCATCGGCGATCCTATCGATATTATCGCCGACGGTGCTGGTTCGATATAGGTCGAGGCCGATTTCGCGCAGGGCGCGCGCGATATAGCGCGTATTCGTATCCACGATTTCGCCCAGTAGCAATTCCGTTCCAATGGTAATAATCTCAGCTTCCATATCTCTACACCACGTTATATTCGAATATTAGACGGTTCTCATCGAAGCGCGCTAGATCCAGGGATGAGACATCCACCGTCTGCGATTTACCCTCAAGGATAATTTCAGTCATTAACTTCCCGGAGATCGGTCCGTGCATAAACCCATGTCCTGAAAAGCCGCCGACCAGATAAAAACCATCGATAGGCGTAGCACCGAAAATGGGATGTGCGTCGGGAGTTACTTCGTAAAGCCCGGCCCAGCCTGTTTGGCGACCTGCACTTTCCAGCATTGGCATCCGATCAGCTGCGGCCTGCATGGCCACCAATTCCCATTCTCCATCAATCGATTGATCGAAGCCAGGCTTCTCGTTTGGGTTTGACATTCCGGTTAGAACACCGTTCCCTTCTCGATGGAAATAAAGGGATTTTGCGAAGTCAATCACAAATGGGAAATCGGCAGAGAGGTCGGGGAGGGGAGTTGTGGTCAGCATCTGCCTGCGGATTGGGGTGATAGGGATCTCGAGGTCCACCATGCGCCCGATGAGCCCTGCCCAAGGCCCGGCGGCGTTAACGACGACCTGAGTGTCGATCGAGCCTGAGCTGGTCACGATGCGTTTGACCTGATTATCTGTGGTATCTATGTCTAGGACGTTGGCCTCTGTGAAAGCGGTGACGCCGAGCTGGCGAGCGCGCTGAATATACCCCATAACCACGCTGTTGGGGTCGGCTAAACCATCATCGGGATGAAAGGTGCCGGCGAGTGCATCTTCGAAGCGCATCATTGGCAGGCGCGCATGGACCTCGTCGGAGCTTAACCATTGCGTCTGTACCCCAAGCTGGTTCTGCATAGCGACATTGCTCTTGAATTTAGCAACCCCTGCTTCCTGGGTCAGCACGAACAAATAGCCACATTTACGGTAAAGGGGATTCTGACCGGTGTCATGCTCAAAGCTTTCAAGCATGGCAAGGCTGGCGATGGATAATTCGACATTGATTTCAGTGGCAAATTGATAGCGTACTCCCCCGGCACAGCGGCCGGTGGCACCTTGTCCGAAATAAGGTTCTTTCTCGAGCAGGATGACTGTACCAGCCCCAGCGGCTGCCAAATGGTACGCGGTGCTTGCGCCCATAACACCGCCGCCGATGACGACGATATCTGCTGTGCTTGGAACGTCGCTGTTCATTGATAAAACCTTATTGCTGCAGGAAGGCCCCGCTGCACGATGACAGGAGTCTCGCAGAGACACACGTCATTGCTCGTTGATCTATTCTAATCCAAGCTGTCAGGTGTATTGCAGTCACGAGTAATTTGCATATTAATCAAGAACACGATGATTCCGTTAATGAACCATCGTGTTTTTGGGAAAGACAATGGAAAAGTGGGCTCTTTACTCCATTCCGAGATAAGCTTTTTGCACCATTGGGTTTTTACGGAGACCCTCGACTGTATCACTTAATACAATTTCACCGGTCTGAAGAACATATCCGCGTTGTGCAATTTGCAATGCCATGTTTGCATTCTGCTCAACAAGAAGGATGGTCGTCCCTTCTTTATTGATCTCCTGAATAATATCAAACACGCTTTCCACGAGAACCGGCGCCAATCCCATCGAAGGCTCGTCCATCAACATCAGGCGAGGCCGAGCCATCAGCGCTCTCGCCGTGGCGAGCATCTGCTGCTCTCCGCCGCTGAGGGTTCCGGAGATCTGGCTTTCCCGCTCTTTCAAACGAGGGAAAAGCGCAAAGGCGCGTTCGAGATCCTGTTTGATACCGTCGGCATCGCTGCGGTGAAATGCACCCATCTCCAGGTTCTCCAGGACTGTAAGTTTCGAGAATATCCCTCTGCCCTCTGGAACCATGGAGACGCCTTTGAAAACGATCTTATGGGCAGGGTAGGGCGCGAGGTCTTCCCCATCGAGAAACACTGAGCCAGTTTTTGGTTTAAGTAGACCAGTGATGGTTCGAAGTATTGTTGTTTTACCGGCACCATTGGCTCCGATGAGCGTGACGATCTCGCCCTCTTCTACGGTGATCGAGATGCCTTTCAGAGCGTGGATGTTGCCGTAGTAGGCATGTACATCTTTTAGTTCGAGCATCGGCATGGGGAGCTGGCTCCTCGTTATGAGTCTGATGAAATAGTTTCTAAACCCGTCGCCGCACCGCGGCCCAGGTAGGCTTCGATAACTTGCGGATTTCTCTGAATTTGGTCGGTTGTTCCCTCTGCGATTTTCGCGCCATAATCTAGCACAGTGACTCGCTCAGAAATCCCCATAACCACGCGCATATCGTGTTCAATGAGCAAGATCGTGATTCCAAGGTCATCTCGAATCCGTCGGATTAAGTGCATCGTATCTGTTGATTCCTGCGGGTTCATACCGGCAGTTGGCTCGTCGAGAAGTAAAATCCTCGGTTTATTAGCCAGGGCGCGGGCGATTTCAAGGCGGCGTTGATCGCCGTAGGGTAGATTTCTCGCCAAGAGGTCTCCTCTACCGACCAGCCCCATGTATTTAAGTAGGCGACGGGCTTCTTCGACTGCGTGTTTTTCTTCTTCGTAGGTGCTGTGTGTATTGAGAATTGCGCCAAACCAGTTTGAATGTAGTCCCGGTTCCATACCAAGAAGGACATTTTCAATCGCCGTCATGTTGGCGAAGAGGCGGATATTCTGATAGGTGCGGGCGATGTGAAGTTGAGCGATCTGATCCGGGGATTTCCCGGAGATGGTTTGGCCATCGAAGAAAATTTCGCCCTGATCGATACCATAAAAACCGGTTACACAGTTGAAGAATGTCGTCTTGCCAGCGCCGTTTGGTCCGATGATACTGACGATGGAGTGTTCTGGAACTTCAAAATCGAAATCGCTGACAGCCACAAGCCCACCGAAGGTCTTCGTTACGGATTTTGAAGTCAGGATGGTATGGTTTTCTGTCATAGGTTTCAATCTCCCGCTTCTGCGCTCTGCATCTCAGGGCCTTCATCGGTATGTAGTTCTCGCTTCTTCTTCGTCGCCGGCCAGAATCCCTCCGGTTTCGCTAACATCATGACGATAAGAAGAGCGCCATACATCAAGAGGCGATATTCAGCGAACTCGCGGAGCAGCTCGGGGAGACCGACAAGGATAAGGGCGCCTACTACGACTCCCGGAAGACTTCCCAGGCCGCCGATGATGATCAAAACGAGCACATTAATGGAAATTTCAAGTTTGAAGCTGTGAGGGAAGATGGAGGTTAATTTACTCGCTAAGAGAGCACCAGCAAGACCAGAAAAGGCAGCTCCGAATGCGAAGGCCATCAGCTTGGTAGTCACCAGCTGAATGCCCATTGCCTCAGCGACATCTTCATCTTCTTTCATCGCCAACCACTGGCGGCCAAGTCGGGCTTCACTCAATCGCCAGGATACGAACCATGCGAGCAGGACTCCCGCAAGGATGACGTAGTAAAAATGTTCGGGTCGTATCAGCGAAACGCCGAAGAACTCAGGTTTAGGAATTTTTAATATTCCTTGGGCTCCACCGAGGACGGGTTTTAAAAAGTCGGAGAGCACCAGAATACGGATGATCTCACCGAATCCGAGCGTCACGATTGCCAGATAGTCTCCCCGCATTCGCAGAACTGGGATACCCAGGAGGAGGCCAGCGAAAGCAGCTATCAACACACAAAGGGGGAGAGCGGCCCAGAAGGACATGCCGATCCCTAGCGGTCCCTGAGAGGTCAAGACTGCCATGGAGTAAGCGCCGATGGCGTAGAAGGCGACGTAACCAAGATCGAGAAGCCCAGCGAAGCCGACCACGATATTAAGTCCTAAGCCCATCAGGATGAATAGGCCTACATTGTTCATCACTTCTGACAAGTAGGAGCCTAATAACTGTGGGAGGAGGATGAGGGCAATCGCTCCGCCCGCAAAAGTCAACCAGCGAAAGCGAGATTTACTCGTTGTAGACATATCTTCTGTTCGTTTTCGAGTGGTTGGACTGCGGGCGTCCCGCAAAGCGGTTATTCCGACAGTCACTACAAAAAGGAGGGCGGCCACAAACGGGCGCAGCGCCTTACCGGCGAAGATGAGCTTGGTGAATCCTGATCCGAAGAAATCTCTCAAACGGATGACGAGGATCTCTGAGAACAAACCAATGGTGAACGTCCAGAGCAAGCCAACAAAGATCGGCCGCTGGAAATTGCTCGGAAGCAGACTGAACGAGGCAGCTATAAACCCTATTAATGTCATCGCCCCAAGGAAGGCGAGGCTGCCTATGGCTGGTGGGAGGCTGAAGGAAAGGATCTCAATGAGCGCAGGCGATATATTCGGCATGAAGGGGCGTAAGTTCACCGCCGATGCAAGGAGGATTAAGAGCGATGATGGGATGCCTGAGATTACGCCGGTAAGCGAACCATAGAGCAGAGCGATCCCACGCTGCCCTTTTGCATCGTCACGTGCCGTCATGTAGGCCAATGCTGCTGTTGTCGCGAAAATCAAGACTTGCCCCATTGTGACAACGCCGGCGATAAGCTCCCGCTTGCCAAAAAGTTCAACAAGACCGATTGCGCTGACACATAACGAGACGATCCCAGCGATAAAGCCGAAGCGGAAGGGTGTGCGCCACTGAATACTTGGTGTAGTTGTCATCATGTCTACCTTACGCCTTTTTCTCAGCTAAGGGTTCGCCAAGGATGCCTTGCGGACGGAAAATTAGGACGAGGACCAACATGATGAAAGCGATCACGTCCTTCAACTGATTGAAGGCGGGAATTCCAAGGCTCTGCAAGAAGAGGCTAGGTCCAATCGATTCGAACATGCCCAGGAAGAGTCCGCCGAGGGCGGCACCAGGGACGCTGCCGATCCCGCCCAGGACTGCAGCTGTAAAGGCTTTGATCCCGGGGGTAAAACCCATGAAAAAGTGGACTTGCCTGAAGACTAGTGCGAAGAGCACACCAGCAATACCGGCCATTGCCGCCCCTGTCGCGAAGGTGATAGAGATAGCTCTATCCACGTCGATGCCCATTAGAGCGGCAACGTCTTTATCTTCGGCGACGGCTCGAATGGATTTTCCGGTCTTGGTCCGCATGATGAAGAAGTTCAAGCCGATGAGCACAATGATTGTAACGATGATTACAGCGATGTGTGTCTTCAATATTTCCGTTCCCAGGAGAGGGATTGAGCCAGCAAGGATATCAACCTGGGGAAACGGTTTTACATTGGATCCAAGCATACCCCGAAAGAAATTCTGCCAGAAGAAAGATGCACCGATGGCTGTGATCAGCGGTACGAGGCGCGGCGCCTTCCGCAGAGGTTTGTAGGCGATTCTCTCTGTGAGAATCGCGATGCCCACAGAAATGGCCATCGAGAAGATGGCGATTATCAATAGGGAAATAATTGGGTGGCGGTTGAGAAACCCAGACTCTGCCATTGGGCCGGCGATGAAAACCGTCGAGGTCATGATGCCCGACATGAAGAATTCGCCATGGGCGAAGTTGATCATAAAAAGCACACCGTACACTAAGGTGTAGCCAATTGCGATAAGTGCGTACATGCTCCCCTGGGCAACGCCAAAAATAAGGAAGTCCGTCCACTGCCGAGTTGAGTACGGGTTATCCAGGATCGTAGCGACCGTACCCCAGATGACAATGATGATGATAGCGGCACGAATAAGCCATAGGAATAAATCGATGTACTCTATCTTCTCGAAGAGTTTTTTCATCTGTCACTCCGGAAAGGGATAGGATGGACCCGAGAAATTGGTTCCGGGTCCATCCTTGAAGATCCTATGTGTTCAGTACGACAGGGTGCCGTTGAACCACACGGTTATGGATTACGGCCAGATCTTGACGTACTCGCCGCCCTGAAGCTCAGAGACTGAGATCTTCGGATCAGCGCAGTCGCCGTATTGATCACAGGTCAAAGTACCGGTGAGCCCGCTGAAGTTTGCAGTCTCACCCAGGCAGTCGCGCATAGCCTGGCGGCCGACGTGGAGTGTGCCATCATCATCTACGCCAACTTTCTCGACGCAGGCAAAGATCATATTCGCTGCATCAAAAGCGTGTGCGTGGAAGACTGATAGCGTCTCGACGCCGTACTTGTCCAGGTAGGCGGCTTTGAAATCCTCGTACTCGCTGCCCGTGAAGGAGATATCCGGTCCGGAGAAGTAAATTCCTTCGCCGGCTTCGCCGATAGCCTCTGCAGCAGCACTGGAGATGCATCCATCAGCCGCGGCTAAAACAGTGTCTTCGAGCCCAGCGATTTCCCTCGCCTGCTTGGAGACGAAGGCGCACTCAGCCGTGAAGATGGGGTAATACAGGAACTCAGGCGGTCCAGCAGCCGAAACAGCGGTGAGAACTGGGCGCATGTCGGTGTCGCCGACGATCACGGCAGTGAATTCAACAATCTCGCCGCCAAGTGCTTCGAAGGAGACGCGGAAGGCATTCGCGAGACCCTCCGTATAGGGATCGCCGTCATGGATCGCAGCGGCGGTCTTCAGACCGAGTTCGTTAAAGGCGTAATCAGCGATAGCAGCGCCCTGGACCTTGTCGTTGTGAGCTGTTCGATAGTATCCAGGATTCCATGCCTGATCGGGATCGGTGAGGCTTGGAGCTGTATTCGACGGTGAGACCATGAAGTAGCCGGCCTCGGAGATGACATTGGACATAGGAACGCCAGCGCCGGAGCAGCTGGTGCCGACGACGCCGAGGATTGTTGGGTCGGCGACGATTTTCTGACCGGCAGTCTGGCCGCCTTCTGCGTTGCAGCCATCATCCTCTGCCTGGAGTTCGATGTCGTGTCCGAAGATTTGGCCCTTGAAATCCATGGCGATCTCGACGCCGTACTGTGAGTCGATGCCAAGATCGGTGTTGGGGCCGGAGATTACGAGCGCCGAGGCGATGCGGATAGGCTCATCTGGGGCATAGCTGACGCAACCCAGGGCGTCCGCGCATTCATAGGGCTCTGCGCCAGCACAAGCTGTCAGCAATAATGCAGCCGTCAGGAGCATACCCAACACAAAAAAAGTGCGTTTCATTGTTTCATCCTCCTCAAGATTTATTCAGAACTTTGACGAAATAGTTTCGTTGCCAGTGGCGTGAGAAATTAATGAATATCCGATTTCAAGCTTTACTCCTTTCAATACAGTGAAACGAGGAAATTTATTTATTGGCGTAGGTCCCCCACCAAGGCCATTTTGACATTCTATAACTACCATTGGGTAAATGTCAACTCCCAATTGGAAATAGCAATTGGAAATAATATCCCTGTAGTATAGGAAAATGTCCGACGAACACAGTTCTAAAAAGGCTGAGATGCGAGGATTATTCCATGGCTCGCTTGACGGATTTAAAAGGTCAGACTAGGATGAACGCGCCGGGTGAAAACAAG
>DAOUDJ010000201.1:0-37730 GCA_034430795.1 Anaerolineales bacterium
AGAGACCACAATGCCGCCATCAATATTTTGAGATTGGGGATACAATCTCTGGCTTTGGCCTAGAAGCCCCGTCGCTTCCTAAGACACCAGGACGGTGTGCGGCGGGGAGTATTCACTAGATGCCATGAATAGCTTTGTGCGAAACAGGAAATAAAGATGACCGATAACGATAAGCTCTTAGCTGATGACACCCGAATTAATCAGTTGGAAATGCGCGGCATCGTTAAGCGTTTTCCGGGCGTCTTGGCTAACGATCGCGTGGATTTTAATGTTTATTCCGGTGAAGTCCATGCTCTGCTAGGGGAAAACGGTGCAGGTAAGAGCACCCTTATGAAGATTCTCTACGGCTTGTACCATCAAGATGAGGGTAAGATCGTGCTCAATGGCAAGGCGGTTGATATTACATCTCCTACCGAAGCTATTAATCTCGGCATAGGGATGATCCATCAGCATTTTATGTTGGTCGATAGCCTGACCGTAGCGGAGAACGTGGCTCTGGGATTACCATCCTCCAGGGGGTTATTAACCGATATCGACAGCGTATCTACTCGTATTGTAGAACTTGCAGATATCTATGGCCTTCAGGTTGATCCCGATATCTATTGTTGGCAACTTTCTGTGGGCCAACAGCAGCGGGTGGAGATAATTAAGGCGCTATATCGCGGTGCAGACCTCCTCATCCTAGACGAACCTACTGCTGTCCTCACGCCGCAAGAAGTCGATGAATTATTTAACATCATGCGGCAGATGGTAGACGATGGACACGCTTTAATATTTATTTCTCACAAGCTCCACGAGGTGATTGAAATCAGTAACCGGGTCACTGTCCTACGCGATGGTCGGACAATTGGCAGCTGTCCTACTTCCGAAACCAATAAGTCTGACCTGGCCAACTGGATGGTGGGTCGTGAAGTGGGATCGGAACTGGAGCGGGAGCACTACGATCTAGGTGAAGTGCGTCTGGAATTAAAAGGAGTTAGTGCACAAAGTGATCGAGATACTCTTGCTCTTCATAATGTAGATCTCGAAGTATATGCTGGTGAAATCTTGGGTGTGGCGGGTGTCTCTGGAAATGGACAGGCTGAACTGGCTGAGGTTATTACAGGACTACGGCCGCTCACAGAAGGTCGTATTGTGCTTGAAGGTAACGATGTCACTGGTCTATCTCCAGGCGAGCTCACCGAGAGAATGCTCTCATACATCCCCGAAGAACGAATGCGTGATGGCATGATACGGGATTTCACGGTAGCTGAGAATCTAATTCTGAGAGAACACAACCAGCAACCGTATTCTCGTCGCGGATTCCTCAATCTGAATAAGATTGCCGAACATAGCGATACGCTCATCAGAAGATTTAACGTCAAGACACCCTCTCGAGAGACTCTCGTCAAGAATCTATCGGGTGGGAATATCCAAAAACTCATCCTGGCGCGTGAACTCTCTCGCCAACCGCGTGTTCTTATCGCTGCCCAGCCGACTCGCGGGTTGGATATTGGTGCGACGGAGTATGTCCACCAACAATTGCTTGAGCAACGCACGGGTGGCACAGCTACGCTTCTAATCTCTGAGAATCTTGATGAAATCTTGGCTCTCTCTGACCGTATCGCCGTTATTTTCGAGGGTCAGATTATGAGCATAATGCTTCGCGACGAAGCCACCACCGAGCAACTCGGTCTTCTCATGGCTGGCGTTAAGGGGGAAGTGTGAAGATCCAGTATTTTCCAATCAATCCGGGTGATATTATTCGGCTTGCGAGTACGAGGTCGGCTTCGTTAATGATTAGGCTGTCGTCACCGAGATGAGTTAGAATGATTACTGGTTGGATGGCATCATTGTTGATTGGGGAGATTGATCTGGATAGGCTGCAATTCTTGTAGCGATCTGCGAAAGGGCAGGGGGTTGTTAAAAACAGAACACTTGTTCGCATCGCTCGCGAAGGATAACTATCCACCGATATTTACCATGGGCAATCTGCGTCGATGTTTTAGGAATGAGGAATATCAAAAGTGGTAATAAACAATGAGCTGGAGCTTCCAAAAGTAAATATTCTTCTAAAAACACTTGCTCTATGTTTCTTAGCTTTAGCGGGATGGAAAGCAGAGGGTGATCTTCACTTATTACCCAAAAAGTTTGTTGCGATCCTGGCGCCGCATACATCTAATTGGGATTTAATTTTCATCTTGGGGGTAATATTCGCTCTAGGATTAAAGTTTATCTGGTTTGGGAAAAAGGAAGCTTTTCGTTGGCCTTTAGACGGATTGTTAAAACGATTGGGTGGTGTCCCCATCGAGCGTAATACCCATAAGAACATGGTCCAGCAGACTGTGGAACTGATTCGGTCACAGAAACGAGTCGTTATTGGAATAACCCCTGAGGGGACCCGCAGCAACGCAAAGTACTGGAAGACCGGCTTCTACCATATTGCACACCAGGCTGCAGTTCCGATTGTTTTCGCTTTTTTGGATTATGGCCGCAAAGTGGGCGGATTAGGTCCGCTGATGCAGACGACGGGTGATATCGAGGAAGACCTGAAGGTGATCCGCGATTATTACAAAGGCATTACCGCAAAGTACCCAGAGAAAACAGGAGAAGTGGCAATAAAACCACAATGAGAGAATGGCGTAGCTGAGGGCAAGCGCTACTCATGGACACCTATTTTCTATAGTCTATTTACGAATTCCTCAAAAAGTTATTTCTATCTTACTTCTCAAATATTTCATGATAGCCGCGATCCAGTTCGTCATCGGATAAATGTGCGTAGCGCTGTGTTACGGCGATGTTTCGATGCCGGGCGAGCTCCTGGGCAAGCTTTAGATTTCCGCCGGAGCCACGCAATACTGTTGTAACGAAGTAATGCCGGAAAGAATGGGGTGTGATTGTCCCGGCGGCTTCGGCACCGAGCGCTTCACGGACACGCTTATGGACGATCGCACGCCCGGTAGTTGTCGTTATTGGCAATACCTTCTTCCCAGCTCCTAAATCGTGGCGGGCAAATAGTGGAAGCGAAGATAGAGGGCGGCCACTGCCACCGTCTAGTTCAGCTCTTAGCCGCAGATAATCCTTAAGCGCGGCAAGAGAGCGCGAGGAGAAACGCACGATCGATTCCCGATCGCCTTTGCCGATCAGGATAGCGCGTCCCTCATTCCAGTCGATATCCGCTCGTCGCAGGCTGCAAGCTTCGTGAACACGGAGTCCAGTATCGGCGAGCGTTAGAAGGAACCCGCGGTCCCGAAAATTGCGCAGACGATCTCTTTCATCATCAACTGCTGAGTGGATGAGATTATTTGCGTGTTCAATCGTAGTCTCGATTTGCTTACGCGGAAATTGGGGGAGACGCTGACCGGGACGGCGTCCACGTCGCCGGATAAGCATTCTCACACGAGGGAGATTGATTTCGGCGAGTTCCTCAGCAGCAAGGTACTCGTACCAACCAGCTGTAGCGGTTAGGTAGAGTCGCTCGCTTGCGGGCGCATATGATTTGAGCGCAGCGGCGAAATCAGCGATCCAATCTTCCTTTACTGCCGAGGTCATATTTTCAGTGGGGTCAATCCCTAAATCGTTGAGCATGGCTTCGAACGCGTTAAGCGCATTGCGGTAGGTCCGAGTTGTATTTTCGCTGCGCGCAAGCGCAATTGTTCCTAGGTAATCTACAATGGAGTCTATGATCAGAATCCGCGCCATGAGTTTTTACCTCAAATAGAGGGAGAGCCGCGCCCTAGAGTATGCTTATTATAATGGTACTTATCATAACCATAGCGAATTTAGCATAAGACAAGGTCCGGGTCAAGCCCCTCCCCCGCTAAAATGTTTGGCTATTAATAGGGAGGGACATACCGATACGGCAATCATAACCCTGTCTTATGGAAAGCATCGATCATAAGATTGGGAGATCCATTACCAAGCATACCCCCCTGCTCGTTTTATGGATCTCGATTAAATGTAAGCAAGCAATACGGGAAATATTGCTATTGGAGACGTACGTTTGTTCTAGGTGGGGATATTCCGGGGCTGGGGAAGTGAAAAAGAATAATTATTCAAAGTAGGTGCCCAGGACTTCTCGTTCAGATACGGAGCGATAAGATGTGATGGCTCCCCCTAGGTGCGCCCCATAAAGTATCACCAAACTGATAATATAAAACCAAAGCATGAGCGCTACGATGGCTCCTAAAGACCCGTAAACGAGTTCGTAAGTGGCAATCCCGCTTGTAAGGTACCAGGTGAAGCCCGCTGTGGCGATTTCCCAGCCCAATCCAGATACTATGGCACCAATAAGCGCTGCACGCCAAGGAACTTTTGTGTTGGGTGCCCAAAGAAAGAGAATGAAGAATACAAATACTTTGGAAAACCATGAAAAGACCTGAGTGATGAACGATTGAACTGGAAGGAATTCGAGAGATATGAAATTGATTTTTGAAAGGTCGAAGAGGGAAAGGAGACCAGAGACGGTTGAGAAGAAAAAATAGAGGGATAGAAGTGCGATCACAAAGGTTATGATGGAGAGCCCGGCAAGTCGATTGCGAATGAAATTACGAGGTTTTGTATCTGGCCAAGCAAGATTCACGTTGTAAAACAGACTTGAAAAAACACCTGCGCCAGCCCACACCAAACCGATAAAACCAATTATGCGAACGGGTCCCCGTAAGGTAATGACTGCCTGCAGGTTATCCTCAATTAGAGTCTCTGATACTGGAAGAAAATTAACAATAAGCCCTGTAACCTGTGAAAAATTAGTTTCGTCTTTAAGAATAAAACTCGCAGAGGCAATTAATACAAGAAAGAATGGAAAGATAGAGAAGAGGGCGTAATATGCGAGACTGGCAGCGACCGCTGTGGCGCGTGCTTCTGCGAATCGCTCTATAGAGAGCGCAAGAATGCCGAGCCAGCCTCGTGTAACTAGGTTCAGCCGATCATACATCTGGCGGAGATAATCTTTCTTCGACATATTTAACGTTTTTTACGCGCTGCGGATTGCTGAGATTATACAACCTTACGGAGAAAAGGATGCTTTCAGATATTGTGTTTGTAAAATGGGCTATAAGGGGGTTTAAAGAGCGCTTACTTTGTTGGAGTTGTCCATGATCTTGTGGATTACACCCGAATCCCAGCATTTTTCCATAGCCTGCACAATACTCGGGTCAAACTGCTTTCCTGAACCAGTACGGATCTCTGCGTAGGCATCCTCACCGGACATTGCCTGTCGGTATGGTCGATCAGATGTCATTGCGTCGAAGGCATCAGCTACCGCAAGAAGCCTGGCGCCCTCGGGGATATCTTCACCGTTGAGCTCAGCTGGATATCCTTTCCCATCCCAGCGTTCATGGTGATGCAAAACAAGTGGGATGGCGGCCGCAAGGTAGGGGACGTCCCGGATCATTAGCGCGCCTACTTCGGGATGTTTTCTCATCTCTACCCATTCTTCATCCGAGAGGGAACTTTCTTTTTGTAATACCGACTCAGGGATGTAAATTTTCCCAATATCATGCAAGATGGCGCCGAATTCAAGCTCTTCGAGCCTGGTGCCTTCCCATCCTAACTGTTCACCAAGAGCCTTAGCGTAAAGACCTAAACGCTTCATGTGTGCATGCGTGTAGGAGTCGCGAGCTTCAATTGCATTAGCCAACACAAAAAGGCTGTCCTTATAAGCCGTCTTTAGCTGGACAAGCATAAGTTCGTTTGAGCGCTGGAGCCTCGCTCGAACAGCGGACAGCAGTTCTTGAGTAGTTACGGGCTTTGTGATGTAATCGTCAGCTCCTAATGATTTGCCGGCGAATATATCCTCACGGGTGCCCCTGGCGGTAAGGAAGATAAAAGGTATGCCCGCCCCTCCCGGTCGTTGGCGAACGGCCTCAAATAATTTATAGCCATCCATTATCGGCATCGAGATATCGGAAAGGATCAGCGCAGGTTGAGTATGTACCAGAAGCTCCAGTGCGGCTTCCCCGTTGGAAGCAGTAAGGACCTCGAAGCCTGCACCCTTGAGTACATCATGAAAGGCGATGAGCATCGCCGGATCATCCTCAACAACGAGGATCTTTATTGTATCTTCCTGCTGATCTGTTGAAATCTTTGTAACTTCCACCATTGACTAACCCTATGCCTGACAAAGGGAAGTCCTTTGCCGCATCGATTTATTATCATGGTCTATTCAAGATTCTGCTATATGAAATTCGTACCCCCCTATACCATGGTTTGATGTTCCTTCATAATTCTTGATTACGGTACGCAATAACGTCTCGTTTTTAATAAATTATTTCCCTGGTATTTTGTATTATGATTCCGCTTGGATTGACTTTGATAAGAAATAAGGGCATGGGATTAAAATGTCAAAACGCTGGACTTTATTTCTCACACTAGGGTTTTTCGGGGCTACTCTTCTCTCTTTCGCGGCTGGTTATAGTGCGCGCGAGATCTGGCCTCCTGCTTTTGAACGACTGATACTTCTAAAGGAAGCCAGGCGACTCCTGGAGATGCATTACCTCGACCCTCTGCCTGATGACCTTGAGCTTGAACGGGGAATGATCCATGGCATGATGGGTGTATTACCTGATCCTTATAGTAGATACGTCGAACCTGATGCACACGAAGTTCAATCGGACGACCTGGCGGGAGAATTCGCGGGTATAGGAGCAGAAATTTCCAAAGACGAGCAGGGCAAGTTCTACCTTGTTCCGATAGCAGGTGGACCAGCAGACGCTGCAGGTATCATCGAAGGTGACATTTTGCTTGCAATTGATGGAGTGTTGATAGATGTAGATACCTCTCTTGAATCAGTAATAACTCGTATTCGAGGCCCCGAAGGTTCAGTGATCCGCTTGACTTTAGCCAAACGGGTCCCCCAGCAGACCAACCTTGAGTTTGAAATTACGCGTGCTATCATCCCCCTACCCTCGGTAATGCGCCACCTCCTCCCTGAAGAACAATGGATTGGCGTTATTGCTATTCGGCGCTTCAGCGAAAAAACGCCGGGGGAACTTGAGGATGCATATAAGGATTTGATTCGTCGAGGGGCGAGGTCGATTATTCTCGACTTACGTGACAACCCTGGGGGGCTACTCGATGCATCTATAGAATCATCACGGTTATTTCTTGAGAAAGGGCTTGTCGTGGTTGAAGAGCGTAGTGGAATGGAGAGCAAGGTTTTCTATGTTCACGAGAAAGGATTGGCTGCTGGGATACCTTTGGTAGTTCTGGTCAACGCTGGGACAGCGAGTGCAGCGGAAGTGGTAGCGGCTTCGCTTCAGGACAATGGGCGAGCGCCAGTATTTGGCGAGACGACTTTTGGCAAAGGGTCTGTTCAGGCTATATTGGAATTGCGAGATGGATCCAGCCTGCATGTGACGTCTGCACGTTGGCTGACTCCAAATGGTAATGTGTTGGACAATATGGGCCTTCTTCCAAATATCGTGGTTGAACAAATTGAATCAAGCGCAGATAATGTTATAACCGTTGCTGTAGAATGGTTACGGGAGCTGAGCGAAGATGGCTAAAGGCAAGAAAGATCCGTTTAAGACAATCGCCAGAAATAAAAAAGCGGCGCATGATTACATTCTCGAGGATCGTCTTGAGGCTGGGATTGTATTACGTGGAACTGAAATTAAATCTGCGAGGTCTGGCAATGTAAGTTTGAAGGAAGCTTATGTTCAAATCAGCGAAGAAGAAGCTTGGCTTGTAAATGCTTACATCGCGCCATATCGGGCGGCAAGTGCATTTAATCATGATCCCCGTCGGCGTAGGAAACTATTGTTGCACAGAAGGGAAATCTTACGCTTAGATGCAAAAGTACATCAACGTGGGTATACCGTTGTGCCTACGAGAATGTATCTGAAAGGCGGTCGTGCAAAATTGGAGATCGCGTTAGCACGTGGGAAACGCCAGTATGACAAGCGTCGAGAACTTGCCGAGAAGGATGCAGCCCGTGATATTGAGAGATCTTTCGCGAGGAGAAAACGGTGAAACCGAAATCAATCGCTTCGATTAATCAATTGGCAACAAAAGAAAAGGAAGCAATTTATACACGATTCATTCCAGATAAACTGCTCCAACAGTTCGTAATTCAGCCTGACTTCACTGATGCTGAGGGAAGGTCACTCCTCACCTTGCGGTCTAACAAGGGCAGCACAGATGTCGTACTCGACTTGCGACACGAATTTGGGGCCCAAGACCCCCTGCTCTACACCCACCTCACCGATACCATTAATGGACAGATCCATGTATTGCTGTACATCGTCAACGATCCAAACTCCCCACGCTACGGTGTGGACAAAATGCCCGATGGTACGCCCACCGAATTTGGTGTTTTCCGAAGGAATCTCATTGAAGAGGAAAAAGCTATTAGCGCTGGGCTAGCGCCTGGTCAAGTTCGCCAGGGGTTGCGTCTGCTTAAACATGCTATCCCCGCCTTCGATACATTTGTGCAGGCGCTGGGGCATGATGTGTACTTCATAGAGCCCCTCTCCTACCACAACGCGATTGTATTTGAACGTTATGGCTTTTCTTATCAAAAAGGTCGGCGATTGATGATGCGTATTAATGAGGGATTCCAACCTGATTCCGATTTATTTCTAAAGTTGGATAACTCTACCCCCTTCCGGAACCCTTCGTTCGCTCAAAGCATTCGGGGAAGGAGTTGGGCAATTCATGATTGTATTCTGGACGAGCCTTATTCGGGCGTAACGATGTATAAAAAGATCGGCAGGAATGCTGGGATGAGCACTTTTCCCAATGCGGATTGGTAGTAAAATATTGCGCATAGCCTTTTGATTTCTTATTGAATTAAAAATATAAATTTTTTCATGACGAGTATATGGCTATGCGCATTGTTGCTCGGATTTTAACATGTGCTATACTTTGATGAAGGGGATGAATGGTATCGACGGAGGTGGAGCGTCACAGATTGCAAGCCGAGAGGCGCCGAACTCGTAAACTCAGCGCACTTACAAGTGCCAATCGCACTGACTATGCTGCTCTACCAGTAGCCGCGTAAGCGGAGTACAAGTAGATCGGCGCTCTCCCAGGAGAGCTCGCCACCTCAAGCTTCGCCCTATCGGTGCGAGGACTGGCGATCAAAATGATGGGGCTGGCAGAATTGGATCCGCGACGATTCTGCAAGAGCGGGTTTCGGCCCGCAGCGGATAGTTGATTTGAACGCCTGTCAATCGACGTCATCTCAGCAAAAACAAGGATTGACTATGCTTGTAGATATCTGATGACTGAATCCTTCGGACGCGGGTTCGAATCCCGCCATCTCCACTAGAAGCCCCGTTCGGGGCTTCTCTTCTATGGGATTGGATTTTCTAAACGGAAACCATGTCCACGGACTGTTATTACGTACTTAAACTCAGTATCAACTTCGAAAATTCGATCGCGCAATCGTCGTACAAGAGCATCAATCGCTTGATCGGAAACCCCTATTCCATCGGTTCCAGGCCAAACATGCGAAGCAACCTCATCCCTCGTCACCACTCCCGAGCTTCTATAAAGTAGTTCAAGTAGTCGAAATTGCGGCGGGGAAAGAGGTGGGTCCACTTCATTCTCGTTAACCCAGACACGATGAGCCTGAACCTCCATTCGCAACCGCCCAATACCAAATCGTATTGCTTCATCAACCGAAAGCGGAAGAGTTGCTTCCGAACCGATAAAAGTGAGCCTTACCGCAAGAGCTACCTGTATCTCATCACCATCCTGGAGCACAACTTCCGTTTCAACGCGCACACCATTCAAATGCGTATGGTTTTTACTACTTAAATCCTCTAATACGTATCCTTCTGCTGTTCTGCGAATTCGAGCATGATGACGCGACACCTGTCTATCTAATAATACGAGATCGCAATCCTGACCTCTTCCAACTATAAAAGTTGAATTAACCAGTGGCCAACGCCTGCCTTGGAGCTCGCCATCAGGTGCTATTAAGAAAGGGACTTCTTCCGTTTGATCCTTCATAATGTCTTTTCGATAAGTCTAGTATCTTTATCCAGAGTATAATTCAATCGCTTTCCATGTGCATTATTAGAATACTCTTAGAGGTAATAGACGACAAGCATTTTCATTGAATATCTGGACGCGTTCCTGAGGTTAAATTGCCCGAACCGCTCAAGTCAGGTTATATCCTTAAAGACCGTTACGTCATCAAAAAACCCATTGGCCGAGGTGGCATGGGTTCGTTATACCTTGCAGGCGATAATCGTCTTGATGGGCGCCGTTGTGCAATAAAGGAAGTTAAGCAAGATCCAGAACTCCCCTCCGATGTCTTAGAACAAGCTCGCGCTCAATTCTATCGAGAAGCATCAGTTCTCGCCCAACTTGATCACCCCACCCTACCGAAGGTCTCTGATTATTTCTCTGAAGAGGATCGTGATTATTTGGTAATGGATTACATTCCAGGGGATGATCTAAAGACCCTGATGGATCAAGCACGCAGAAAAGGCGAATTCCTTAAAGTTGATGACATTCTGTCTTGGGGCAAACAGCTCGCGGATGCGCTCGTCTATCTTCATAACCAAGATCCACCTGTTATCCATCGCGATATTAAACCCAGCAACTTAAAGCTCAATCAGCAAGGGTTGATCAAACTTGTTGACTTCGGTTTGGTGAAACAATTGGTCCCGGATGAATTAACGATCACGATTATTCAGGGTCGTGGCACTGCTTTATATACACCTTTAGAGCAATATGGAGGCGACTCCGGGCATACAGACAAAAGGAGCGATATCTATTCATTTGGAGCAACTTTCTACCATCTGATGACGAACACACCCCCGCCGCAAGCGAAGCAGCGGTTCCTCATGCCCGAATCACTCCTTCCTCCCAGAGAGATTAACCCCTCTATTCCCCGTGGCCTCGAGAAGGCAATCCTGAGCGCTATGGCCCTTCATCCGGACGGAAGGCCGGAAGATATGCTTTCCTTGCAGGATATACATCTTCGAGAGCGCCACGTTGACCATCCTATTAACGAAGATCTATTCCTCCAAGTAAAGGATTTGTTCCGGTCTCCAATAGATAGGATTTTTCTGGGCGTTGTAATGGCGCTTGCGTTGATCGCAATCGTCACTTCTTTTACTTAATGCGTTTCTGGCACCATATTTGAGTAAAAACAAACGCGGATGCTCCAGTGATAATCACGATGATGAAACCTGAGGAGGGTCCCATCACTCCAAGTAAACTTGTGGCGCCCGGAAGATCTAACGCTAAATAGTTATAACCTAATAAGCCACCGACTATCGGCATTAATATGCATCTAAGACGAATTTCATCTGGGATATCCTGACGGTTTATACTTGCATATCCCGCACCCGCTACCACTGCTAAACCCAATGCTCCGAACATTAGCCCAATAAACCCAAGTCGATTCTCGCTCGTCGCTTCTCCTGAATCCTGGCCGGTTGGTGTTTCTGAAGTTGGGTTTGGAGTTTGCGATTCCGGTGATGGTTCAACTGTCAAGGTCGGAGAAATAGTTGGTGAAATCAATGTCGCCTGTGCTGGTACATCTAGATCTACATTGAACTTCAAGATCTCAGAGACTTGAGCTTTTCCGCTCTGTGCAGAAATAGATAATAATCCAGTATGTTCGAGAGCAACCTCAGCTCTTGCGATTCCATCTTTTGAAAAAGCGTTTATAGTAAACGCTGAAACTCCCTCGCTTTGCTGCGTAACAATAAAATCTACGGGGGTATTGTCTGGAACAGGATTACCGTTATTGTCAACAATAACACCTGTCTCGATGGAAAGGATATCCCCTACGCTATATCCAGTTGACGGTTCTTCGGTTCCTTCTTCTCTACCAGTATCGATAATAAGTTTGATAATTTGATCGGGATTGGGTGATGTAACCTCAATTAGGTCATACCCAATGCCAGCTACGTTCACCGGAGAAGCCCCTAGGGCGCTCAATTCCTGAAAGAGCAGCTTTGCTGCCACGTCAATGAAAGGCGAACTGCCATCGTAGAGCGCATGGTAAACATCAACCTTACTGATATCGGTTGCATCAAGGATATTCGGGGTACCGTGAGCGAAGACAACAAGCTTCTTAGATCTGGCTAGGTCCGGTCGCAAATCTAATAAAAGTTTAAGCGCATTTACACCATACTCAGTGGATCTACTATCTAATACGCTAAATATCAACCAATCACTCAGGCGCACAGCTTCGTCGATTTCGTCGATGGATACTAGAGGAACGGTGGGAACTTCCTCCGGTAGTTCGCCGAGGAAATAGGATAGATCCGCCATGCTATAGGATCGTAGATTCCAGCTCCCTACCTGGCCAGCTGCGCTTTGTCCGAATAAACGTATAACTGCGTCCTCTAAAGCGTTAACAGGAATGAAGTCATGGTCATCGCATGTTGAGCATTGCCTAACATGACGCACGTCGCTAATAAACACAATCCTTTCACCTATCCTCGGAGCCCCTCCAACACGATCTTCAATTTCATCAAATGCGGGGCTTAAGAGTGTTGCAGCAGACTGAGCCACTTTGTTCGCCAGGCTCATGTCCTGATTTGTGTCACCAAGAATGTTCGCGTGATTCACGATACTTGGGTAAAAGAAAGATCCCCCATAAAGCCTCAACTTAAGGCGCAATATTTTCAGGACCGCGTCATCTACAAGTTGGGAAAATAATTCGTCTTCATCATACTTATTCGCAAAAAATTCAAGTGTATTTATTATCGTGGTGTACTCGTCAGGATCGCTATTGTCCCGAAAATCGGAAAGTAGCAATAGGTCGTTTCCGGCGAGGAAAGCATCCCTGGCGACAAGATGCGCTTTGAATACTTGTTCGGACGGATCTTTAAAACGACGGATTGCGTCTGATCCGAGCGAATCACTCATGGTCACGCCGCCCCCTTCACGCCAGTCACTGAGTGGCTCAAGCTCCATCAATGCGGAGAAGGCTTGCGGATCAAGACTAATCGGTCGGGTTGTGGCGCGAATATTCCCATGAAAGCCCTGGTAGCGGATATGCCCAACTAAAAGACCATCGGCGGTGGCGAGGTTTCCCCCGGGTTGTGTGCTTGTGACTGCAAGGAATGGGGCTAGATCAGTTTGCGTAATCTGATCAATTGATTTGCGGACCGTTGCAACTTCCTCGTCGATTGGACGGTCGCTGCTCCCTAAGCCAGGGAAGTGCTTCGCGATTACCGCCAATCCTCCTTGTGATCCGATGTGAAGCCCCCGAATAAATTCCTCCCCCATTAGCCCTACCCAATATGGATCGCCCCCGAACGATTGGACACCGATATCACCGCTGGTAATTTGTGGATGTTCAAGCACATCTAATGAAGGTCCAATGATCATATTGATCCCTAGAGACTCAAACCCTCTCCCAAGAATCTCGCCCGCTTCCAATGCGAGTGTTGGGTCCCAGGTCGCTCCAATGGACATCTGAGATGGAATTTTTGTAATCCCCTCGAGGATTTCAGGAAAACCATCATCGCTACCTGGCTCTTCGCTGGCGATGAATAGGGGAACGTATACTGGAGGATCGTTGCTTAAGCGCAGCTGTTCATCGATGTCGCTAGCCAACGCCGACTCATAACGACTCTCTTGAAGGGTTTCGATTAGCGCCAGCAGGGATTCAAGTGTTTCTGGTTGATCATTAAAATTATCGTTGCCGCGTTTTAGGAGAATTCCAGAGACATAATAGTTGTTAATCAGATCGACGACTTGGTCGTCTGGCGTAACCACTGAGCCACTTAAGGTGACGATAAAAAGCTGTCCCACGCGTTCGCTTGATGACATAGATGCGAGCAGTTCGCTTGCAAGGTCTATTTCGGGTGAGTTAAATTGCGAATTCCCCAGATTAAAGGGCACAACCAGGAGAATAATTATTAGTGCCCATCGAAATTTACTCATTAATCCATTATGCCTTTGGTGATTACGCAAGTAACGCTTTGTTGTTATCGGGCGGTTTCAGCCTGCAGTATGTCACGCAATGCTGATCTACGCTTATGGCCAGACATGAACTCAAGTTTGCGGATGCCTAACGGGTCAATTTTTTCTCGGAGCAACCTGAGATCATCGGGGCTTGGAGTGTCGGTGATTTTTACATGCTCATCTATTTCAATTTCAAATCCTGTTTTCGCTTTCACTCTCTCAATAGAAATTCCCGGATGAATTGTAATCAATCTCATCTTTCCGTTCTTAAAATCAAAGGCGCCTAAATCTGTTATTAGATACTTCGGTCCAGAACCCCGGCGCCGACTGGGGTGATGACCAAGTCCGGAAAGAAAATCTAGTTCGCCGACAAAGGTCGCTCTGGAGTGCCGTGGTACATACAAATAAATATCCTCCATATAGATTGTTACATCGGGTATCCCCCCCGTTCCAGGCATCCTCAATCGCGGATGCTTAATATTCTTTCCAAAGGCGATGTTATTGAAATTGCCAGCTTGATCGACCTGGCCCGGCCGGAAAAATTCTTTCGGTTTAACTCGCGGCAGAATATCTGCTGCTGCCTGAACGAAACCGACTGACATCATGCCCCGATCAAGCCAAAGCGCTTCTACATGCGCCAGACCTAACGGAGCGGCCGTCCGGCATATCGTCTGCCCTATAGCTGATGCAAAATATATCTCCGACGCATATGCGTGCCATGCAAGCATGTATCCGGCAGCCACAAGTGGTGTAGCAATCCCCTGCGCCAGAACATCACCGTCTTCGACCTGCCGCGCTATACAGGTACATATCAATTCATCAATTGACCACTGCTCCGTTGCCATCTTTTATTGCCTTTAGGATTCTAATCTCAATAACCTTCTTTGCAATATCCGGCACTGCTGTAATCAATCCGTCAACCCCCATTGAAAGCAATTTCATCATCTCGGATTCTTCGTTAATGGTCCACACATTCACTTTGTGTCCAGCAGCGTGATGCTTAATTACTATCTCCTGATTAACTAATGATACCTCTGGGTGCATCGAAGAATAATTCGTAAAAGACTCGAGTAAGACTCGTACAAATTTTGGTCCAGCACCGATCAATGCTGCCCGGCGGATCTCCGGAGAAGCTCTCTGAGCCTTTATCAAAGCTATGGGGTTGAAAGACGATAAAAGAACTCGATCCGATAGTTCCTTTTCCATCACTAAAGAAACTACGGTTTCTGGCAGGCGGTCGAACGGTGATGCGTAATTTTTTAACTCGACATTGATCATGATCTTCTTACCAACTGAAGAAAATACTTCTTCCAATGTCGGGATCTTCTCTCCAGAAAACCTAACGTCAAACACGGACCCGGCATCAAGTAGTTTAATTTCCGCGACCGTCTTTGATGAAACATACCCGCTTCCATCTGTTGTACGACCTAGAGAATGGTCGTGAATAACGATGGGTATTCCATCCACAGACAACATTGTGTCTAATTCAATTGCGTCCGCCCCCATCTCTACAGCAAGTTCGAAGGCAGCGATCGTATTTTCGGGTGCATACATAGATGCCCCGCGATGAGCAATCACCAGCGGGGCTGAGGAATCCCAATTGCGTTTATTCGGCATACTACAACTCTACAAAATATGCTTCTGCCGAGCGATTGAGTAGATCTTTTGTCATCTTCGGATCGATACTGAGGTAGCGAGAAATATCCAGGATTTGATCGCAGATATCCCGTGGGTGAGACGCTCGCATTTTTCGGTTCCGCTTTATATACCACTCCTGCAAAAGATATGCGAGGCCGCTTTCAGAATATTCTACCCCCTTATCTTCGGCAACTCTTTTGAAAATGTCGCGGTAAGCTTCATAGGATGGGTCTCCTACTTCGATCTTATGCCGCAACCGCCGTAAAAAGGCTTCATCGACCAGGTCTTTTGGCGGAAGGTTTGTTGAAAATACAACAAGTACGTCGAAAGGAATTTCTACTTTTCTTCCTGTGTGAAGCGTGAGATAGTCAATTCGGTTTTCAAGCGGCACAATCCACCGATTAAGTAAATCTCGCGGACGAACTTGCTGCCGTCCGAAATCATCGATCAAGAAAACGCCGCCGTTTGCTTTTACCTGAAACGGTCCTTCATAGAATTTATTCACATCGTCGAAAACAAGGTCTAATCCTTCCATCGTCAATTCGCCACCCGTGACAATAAATGGACGACGGATCCGCACCCAACGCGGATCTCTCTTGGATCCAGTTTTTAATGATCCAGTTCCTTCAGATGAGTGTTCCTCTTCTGGAGAAAGTTCATGATTTACTGAATCGTAAAGTTTTACAACTTGGCCGTCAATATCGATGGCGTATGGAATGTACATATCCTCTTGGAGAAGAATGTTCCCTATTGCTTTTGCAATTGATGTCTTGCCATTCCCCGGAGGTCCGTAAAGAAAGATTGACGTGCCCGAGTTAACCGCCGGTCCGATCTGATTGAATGTTTTATCCGAGAGTATGAGGTCTTTCAGGTAAGTCCGCATGGCTTGCTCATCGACTGTGGGCCTACCCCGGCTCTGTCTTAGAATTGAATCGTTATAAACCGCTAGCGGCACAGGTGCAGGACCAGCATATTGGCTGCGTTCAAGCGCTTCTCGCGCGCGTGCAATCCCAGCTCCTGTGATAGCATATTGATAGGACCCCTCGCCAAAGCCCACCTGAGATTTTACTTCTACGAATTTCTCTCGCTTTAGAACCTCAAGAATCTGATCCGTCAATCCTGCAAACGGGAGCGACATCGCTTCGCTAACCTTGAATCCGGTCATATACCCCCTGAAATACAGAATCTTCAACGCCAAATCCTGAAGCCAAAGTTGAGAAAGTCCGGTGTCGGATACGCGACTCACCGGTGGAGGGACAAAACGAAGATTTGAGGTTGTTGGCCGATCGTCTACGGACGCAGTTCTAACAGGGCTTCTTGGTAAAGACATGACAAATCTCCAATTCTAAGGAAAAATGCTTGTATTCATTGTTTCAATTAGAGTAACCTGATTATATATACCCATACCGTCAGGAGCAAATAGTAAGTTGTGCCCACATAGAGTAGGAGGTAAAATACTGCTCATGAAACTTAGCGTAGTAATTCCCGTCTACAACGAATACGATACCGTTGAGACACTCCTCACGAGAGTGATGTCTGTCGGACTTGCAGACGAGATTATCATTGTCGATGATGGATCTACAGATGGAACACGCAAGCTCTTACAGGAGCTGGCGCCCGACCACGAAGTTATTAATCTCATTCTTCATGAAAAGAATCAGGGCAAAGGAGCTGCAGTTCAAACGGGTTTCAAAGCAGCTACTGGCGACCTGATCCTTATTCAAGATGCTGATTTGGAGTACGATCCCCGGGATTATGTCACAATGCTTAAACCCATTCGAGATGGGGTTGCAGATGTCGTCTATGGGTCCAGATTTCTCGGTGCACCTCGCCGTGTGACAATGTTCTGGCACATGGTGGCAAATAAAATGCTTACTTTAATGACAAACCTTCTCTATAACAGTATCCTCACGGATATGGAGACGGGCTATAAACTTTTTAAAAGTGAGATAATCAAAAATATCCCACTCCGCTCGAAGCGCTTTAATATTGAGCCGGAAATAACTGCGAAATTACTCAAGCGGAGGGTTCGCATTTTCGAAGTTCCGATAACTTTTAACCCCCGTGAATATGAGGAGGGTAAGAAAATCGGTTTAGGCGATGCATTCGAGGCAGTCTGGTCGTTAATTAAATATCGACTGGTTGATTAGCTTCCTTTGTATCTACTCAAGCCTGGCGTTCGGAGCAATCTCAGGGATCCCCGTTATCAGGAAACTGAATATCTACGATGTTCAATTGCAGCGATTCGAAACCAAGGTAAGTGTTCCTCTCCAATCGATAGGCAATATCGATAAAATCCGGAAGCCGTTCCACAATTCTCCCCCTTCGGAATGCGATAGCATCGAAAGATTTTGATGATTTCCGCAAGGTCATCTTCAAATGCGCTTGATCCGACCCAACTGCACGCCTATCCATGACTTGTACTTGCTCGGTACAAAATATTGGCCAATCATTTCCCTGGCCACACGGTTGTAATTGATCGATAAATTGCATTGTCTTTTCCCCCAGCTCGCTGAATTCGGCTTCGCAATCAATCGCTATAGAAGGCATTAATTCCTCGTCGCCCATTTCCTCCTCGGCAATGGACACCAGTCGACTTTGAAGAGATTGGAGATGTTCATTCCGAACGCTGAAACCAGCAGCTGCTTCATGTCCTCCAAATCGCTCGAGAAGGTCCGAGCACTTCTCCAGCGCAGCCGTTATATGAAAACCGGGGATGCTTCTTGCGGATGCACGCGTAAAACTCTCGCCGACTTTGCCAACGATAGCCGGCCGATAATATTCATCGCAGATTCTTGACGCCGCAAGGCCAACAACGCCTTCGTGAAAATCTTCTTCTGCCACCATCAACAGTGGATCAATATCTCGATCTTTAAAGGTTTCCATCGCCCGTTCGACGACATCTAAAGTAAGCCGTTTCCGCTTATTGTTTAACTGTTCGAGCTCCTTGGCAAGATCACCTGCCTTGTGTGGGTTGTTCTCGACAAGTAACGTATATGCAGTGAGTGCTGATTGAACTCTACCAGCCGCATTCAATCTGGGCCCCAATCCAAAGCCGATTGCGGTTGAGTCGATTCCCCCCTCCCTATAGCCCGAAACATTAATCAGCGCTTTTAAGCCGATTCTTGGAGATGCGTTAATTACCTCTAAACCCCATTTAACAAGAGCGCGATTCTCGCCCGTCAATGGAACCATATCTGCAATTGTCCCAATCGCAACAAAATCGAGAAGCGCCTTCTCTTCCGAAGAGGGTATCCCCTTGTCTCTGAATATCGCCTGAGCTAGTTTGTAAGCGACTCCTACACCAGCTAGCCCTTTGTGCGGATAAACTGTGTCGGATCGATGCGGGTTGAGTATTGCGTTGGCTTTCGGCAGCTCATCCCCTTGAAGATGGTGATCGGTGATGATTACATCAAGCCCCAGTTTAGTTGCCTGCACTACTTCATCAATCGCTCGTACGCCGCAGTCCACTGTGATCAATAGTCTGGCATCCGACGCGGCGATACGTTTCACCGCCTGATTGTTGAGCCCATATCCCTCTACAAATCGGCTCGGGAAGTAGACTTTTACATTTGCCCCAACCACCCTCAGCGCCTCAGCCAGCAATGCAGCGGCAGCGACCCCATCTGCATCATAATCACCATAGATAACGATCCCCTGGCTATCTTCCAGCGCGAGGTTGATCCTTTCAACCGCTTCCTTCATTTCTTTGATTAAATAGGGATCAGCTTCTATGGACACATCCGGATCCAGGAAAGCATGTACGCTAGCCTCTGTTCGGTATCCGCGATTGAAGAGTATCCGCTGTTCGGCCCTGCTGAAGGATCGCAGGGATTTTACTACTTCAGCGGGAGGATGTTTGGGGATGACCCATCTCATATTTATCCTAGTCCTTGTTTTCGTTACTGACTTTGAAGCTTCTGCTGTACTTTCAAAGTGTACCTTACTATGGAATCCCTGTTTTTACATGCCTACTTGCGATTGTCAACCTATATACGTTCACCTTTTCGAAAAAACCTGGGATGTGCTACGATGACCCTATGAAAGTTTTATTTATGGGCTCACCCGAATTCGCAATTCCTTCCCTCGATGCTCTGTCGGAAGAGCATGATATTGATATCGTAGGGGTATTTACACAACCTGACCGCCCTGCCGGTCGGGGACGGAAATTGAGATCTTCACCCGTTAAACTGCGAAGCAACGAGTTAGGGTTGAGTATCTATCAGCCATCATCTTTAAAATCGCTTGAAATTGTTTCTACTATTCAGGCTCTTAATCCTGATCTTATTGTCGTAGCCGCGTACGGCAGGATCCTACCCCCAAGTGTTCTTGAACTCCCAAAATTCGGCTCCATTAATGTCCACGCTTCTCTATTACCACGCTGGCGTGGTGCAGCCCCAATTCAAGCAGCAATACGGGCTGGAGATCCGGAGTCGGGCGTGACGATTATGAAAATGGATCCCGGTCTTGATACGGGTCCCATCCTGTCTCAACGTCAACTCGAAATACTTTCTTCAGATACAGGGGGGGAATTATCGGAGCGCCTTGCAATACTAGGGGCAACGCTGCTTATGGAAACCACCCCTGAATATTTATCAGGAGAACTTCGTCCGAAAAACCAAGACGAAAAAATGGCAACGTATGCACCATTGTTAAAGAAATCTGATGGCCGACTAGATTTTCTGAGATCTGCCATAGAACTTGAGCGTCAAGTGCGTGCGTATGAACCTTGGCCTACGTCGTTTTTTGAATGGCGAGCTCGGCGTATTTGTATCCACAGAGCTGATGCACTTACCGATGACACCTTATCGCCTGGAACTGTGGGCATGATTGATAACAGTCCGGCCATCGGTGCCAACCCGGGCATTCTCCTCTTACAAATCGTCCAACCAGCCGGAAAAAAAGAGATGCCTGCGGAAGATTTCTTGCGAGGCGCGGCGGGTTTTTTAAACACTAACCTTCTCGCCAACCGTGGATGAAAATGGAACTCCAACTCCTTCGTACACGACATCCCCCTTACATCTTCCTTCAACAACTTGTTGGGCTACTCAACTCCGAAAAATTTGATGTCAGTTTAGAAGAAATCAAAAAAAGGATCGATAAACTACCAGATAAGGATCGACTTTTTCTCGCGGTTGAAGGAGAGCACCTCTATGGCTATGCGCATCTACGAATTGCCTATGATCTTGTCGATACAGAGACGGCCGTCGTCGTATCCGTTATCGTTCGTGAGGATCGAAGACGCGAAGGCATCGGGAGCCGACTTATAGCAGCAGCCGAGACTTGGGCGAGACAATCGGGCAGATCGCGCCTTCTCCTGCGAACGGATGTCATACGAACGGGCGCGCACGCATTCTTCGTCGCCTTAGGCTATGAAGGAAGCTCAACCCAGCTCGAATTCATACGCCATCTCTCCGCTTAATTTCCCTCTAACATCCAAATTGTTCCAGTGCTCGTTGACAAGCACCTGTTCTGTGAGAAAATGGCCGCGTCATGTCATCTCTTTCCACACAGGTTCTCGTCATCGGCGGCGGAGCCACAGGTCTCGGTATCGCCTGGGACGCCGCCTTGCGTGGCCTCAAGGTTGTACTCATCGAACAATCCGATGTCGGTCAGGGAACCTCAGGGCGCCACCATGGCCTACTACACTCTGGGTGTCGATATGTTCTTTCCGATCCGGGTTCCGCACAAGACTGCGCCTCAGAAAACAAGATTCTCAGACAAATCGCCTCCCACACGATTGAAGATACCGGCGGGCTCTTTGTAGCCACTCCAGCTGACCCAGTTGATTATCCGGATCGATGGCTTAGCGCATGCTCAGAATTAAACATTCCAGCAGAAGAGATTTCACTCTCTTCAATGCTTGAACGAGAACCATTGCTCAATCCGAGGATTTCTCGATCCTTTCTCGTTCAAGATGCATCTATCGACTCCTTCGACCTGGTTCACGCATTGGTGAAAGGCATTCAGGAACATGGCGGTGTTGTACTCCTGCGGCACAAACTGGAAAGCCTTATCCGACATCAAGATTGTTTGGTTGAAGCCAAGATCAGGGATTTGTCGAACGATAAAAGCCTAAGGCTATCTGCAAACCTCTTCATCAACGCCGCGGGTCCGTGGTCCAAAACCATAGCAACTATGGCGGAAATAGATTTGCCCCTTGCTCTCGGCAAAGGGACACTTGTTGCCATGTCCCACCGCCTTGTCAACACCGTCATTAACCGATGCAAGCCACCGTCAGACGGCGACATTATCGTACCCGTTGGTACGGTTTCAATCCTCGGGACCACGGATGTCCCGGTCAAAGAACCCACTTCCGAAGATATTGAACCCTGGGAGGTTGACCTCTTACTCGCGGAGGGGGATCTTCTCCTGCCGGGATTGCGAAACAGCAGACCGCTTCGAGCCTGGGCTGGCATCCGGCCACTCTATCAGCCGGCCACGAACGGTGACGCGCAAACCCGCGCCCTCCTTCGTGCGCATGTGATCCTAGACCACGAGGAAACCGAAGGTCTCCAATGTTTTATAAGTGTGATCGGCGGCAAGCTAACGACTTTTAGATTGATGGCAGAGGAAACGGTTGATCTGATTTGCGATAAGCTCGAGATCGATCAGAAATGCTCGACTGCGTCAACGCCCCTTCCGCATGAGAGAGGACAATTTTTTAGCCTTCCCTCCCGTTTAAAAAAGCTTGAACTCCAGGATTTTCACGCCGGCACCGATCAGGTTGTTTGCGAGTGTGAACTCGTCATGCGCAGCGACCTCGAAATCGCTCTTGAAAAAGCTGTCACCGACACCGATTTAGATGATCTCAGACGTGATCTGCGAATTGGAATGGGACCGTGCCAAGCTGGCTTTTGTGCTTACCGCACATACGCGATTTCTTCAGAATTCTCATCGACCTCCCCATCTTTAAAAGGGCTCCATAATTTTTTAGATGAACGCTGGAAGGGTATCCGGCCAGTTGCCTGGGGGAGCACGCTCCAACAAATGGAATTCTCGCGCCGCATTTACCTCGACTTGCTCGCAGCCGGCCAAGATCCGAAAGGCCATCCATGACCGATATCATTGTCATTGGCGGTGGTCTCACAGGGCTATTTGCGGCCATAATCGCCGCCGATCGAGGGGGCAATGTCACGACTGTCATGAAAGGTCGCGGCGGATTATCGCTATCTCATGGCTGCATCGATGTTTTGGATAGAAGTGCGCCATCCAGAGCTCTTTCGCTCCTTCCAGAGCATCACCCTTACATACTCGCCGGCAAATCAAATCTCAAGGATGCGATTTCCAGATTTCGAGAACTGATGAAACATGCCGGATATCCATATACTGGAAAACTCTCGAAGAGCATGTCACTTCTTACAGCGCTAGGCACTGTCAAGCGAACATGCTTTGCCCCTTCCGGCATTGCCATGGGTGATCTCAGCTCAGGCGGGTCAATCGTTTTGGGAAAATTCACCGGCTTTCGAGATTTTTATCCCAGCATGATTCAAAAACAAGGACACAAAACCGGCGTCAAGATTGCCAAAGTCGTTGATTTGCCATTGCTCGAACCACCTGATCATCGAGACGCTTATTCCACGGATTACGCTCGATTATTTGAAGATTCCACATGGCGTGAGGAAATTATTCGCATGTGGAGACCGCTCCTTCCCGGCATCAAACGTCTCGGGCTTCCAGCTGTTCTCGGGTTTCAAAACCATTGCGAGATACTTGAAGAACTTGAGGATTCACTCGGCATCGATATCTTTGAAATTCCTACACTGCCGCCATCGGTACCCGGACTTCGCCTCGAGCGCATCCTTCTGCAGCACGCCCAGGCCCTGAGGGTGAGAATTATTGAGGGCGCCCACGTTGTTGGTCGCATAGACGGGCGAAGCCGGGGGAAACGCGTTGCCGGAGTTGTCCTGCATTCTACAGGTCGCCCGATTCAACTCGACGCAGATATTGTCCTGCTGGCGACGGGAGGTATTTTGAGTGGCGGATTGGTCGCCCAGCAGGATCATCGCATACGCGAATCTATCTTTGACCTTCCAGTGCACCACCCTCCAAATCGCTCAGAGTGGGTTGGTGTGTCACTTTTCAATCGCCAGGCATATGCTGACACTGGAATTCGTGTTAATGCTCGCATGCAGCCACTTGGGCTTGACGATAAACCAATGTTTAAGAATCTCTTCGCTGCCGGTGGCCTTCTGGCTGGTTCAGACCGCTCACTCGAGGGCAGCCGCCAGGGCATCGACCTCGCGAGTGCTTATTGCGCTGTTTACCATGCGCTGAGATGATGCACCCCTGGTTGAAGATTCGATAATTGCTCCTTTAAGGATGACTCTGTGATGGTTCACAAGATTACACTTCTTCGCCACGGTCTTTCCGTTGGCAACCAAAAGGGGATTGTCCAGGGTCAAAAGGATTACCCATTATCAGAAGATGGCGCAGAACAAACACATGCATTATTACGCTACTGGAAACAGCACGATGTCTGTTTTGATGGTATCGTTGCCAGCCCATTGCTGCGAGCAAAACAAACCGCCGAAATCATTGCTTCAGACATGAACCTGCCAATTGAATTGGATGAAGTTTGGTATGAGCGGCATTCAGGGGACGCAGAGGGAAGACCCTATTCTGATGTAAAGCTTGAGTATGCAGATCAACCCCAAGATACGTCTTATGATCCGATGTTCGAAACCGGTGAAAGTAGATGGGATTTGTTTATCCGAGCTGCAAATGCCATGCAACTTCTCATTCGACGCCCAGCCGGGTCATACCTGGTCGTCAGTCATGGAGCGATTCTGGGGGCGGCAATTCATACAGTCCTTGGTGTTCATCCACCACCAGGAAGAGCCCGCCCAATTCGTATTGGCTTTGATAACACAGGCTATGCAGTCTTAGAGTATGACACCGATGATGCTCGTTGGTGGGTTCACCACCTTAATGTAACCTGTCATCTCTCGAAATATTCTGGATGAAACTATGCTAAACAAGGGTGCTCTGCTGCTTGAAAACGCGATGATTTATACATTCGGTGACCCTCCCGGGCCAGTCGAGAGTATGGCAATTCAAGGTGGCCTTATCGTTGCCCTCGGCGACAGAGAGCATCTGCGCCAAACTATTACATCTAACTTTACTTGCATCGACCTTGGAGGGCGAGTAATTCTTCCCGGCTTGACAGATGCCCACATCCACTTCGAGAAATTCTCGCTTAACCACGAACAGGTTGACTGTAATACAAATTCTATCGACGAATGTCTTGCACGGATTCAGAGCAAAGCGGAGATGCTCGAACCCGGCGAGTGGATACGCGGGCACGGCTGGGATCAAAACGTGTGGGGACGATATGGCACGAAAGAGGAGCTTGATCGGGTTACAGCCAACAAACCCGCATATATCACCGCAAAATCTCTCCACGCAGCATGGGCCAATACCGCCGCCATCAACCAGGCTGGACTGAGCGAAAGCTCAGCAGACCCGCCCAAAGGGAAGATCCAACGCCGAGAAGACGGAAGTCTTACAGGAGTATTTTTCGAGTTTGCCATGCTTCTCATTTCCGCGATCATCCCGCGACCATCTCTCTTTGATCTCTCCCAAGCAATGCGGCGCGGCCAGGATGAACTTCTCCGCTTAGGCATCACTGCAATCCATGATTTTGACGGATCAAGGTGTCTTCAAGCGCTGCAGTTGCTGAGGGAGGATTCTCAGCAGCAGCTTCGAGTCGTAAAATCTATCCATTTTGATGATCTTGAAAGGTCCATTGAGGCCGGTTTGCGCACTGGCTTTGGTGATGAGTGGATCCGCATCGGCGCCGTTAAATTATTTTCTGATGGCGCCCTTGGTCCGCGCACAGCTGCGATGCTCAATCCCTATGAGACCGATGCCAACAATTCGGGAGCCCTCCTTTTGGATGCAGAAGAAATAACAGAAATTGGCCGGAGAGCAGCAATAAACGGCCTCGCGCTCGCGATCCATGCCATCGGCGACCGAGCGAACCGCGAAGTTCTAGATGCATTTGAAGAGCTGCGGGCGTTCGAAGCTGCGCAGCAGATTACACCCCTTGCACATAGGATCGAACATCTCCAACTGCTCTCGCAAGAAGATACCCATAGACCAGCGGATCTTGACATCATCGTATCGATGCAGCCCATCCATGCAACATCGGATATGCGAATGGCTGATCGCTATTGGGGTGATAGAGTACAACAAAGCTATGGATGGCGATCTCAAATAGACGCGGGCTCGAAGCTGATATTCGGCTCAGATGCCCCGGTTGAGTCTGCAAATCCTTTTTTAGGCATTCACGCCGCCGTCACTCGCAAACCGTTTGGCGGTGATGCAGACGCAGCCCCCTGGGTTCCCGAGCAAAGGATCAGTCTTCAAGAAGCCTTCAATGCCTACTCTGTCTGGCCTGCACAATCAGTTGGGCTCGGATCTAAACTTGGAAGACTTCTCCCTGGGTACTGCGCCGACTTGATCATCCTGGATGAGGATCCATTCCTTCTTGACCACTCTGAATTGCCGGCGATTAAGCCATCAGGGGTGATGTTTGACGGTAAATGGCACTTCTTAGACTAGGCGCCGCTCATCTCCTTCACGCACTGTTAATCCAATCGCATCAAGGTGTTCCATTAGCGCCAACGCATATTTCCGTGATGTTTGGAATTTGTCACGAACCTCTGCAACCGTGATCGTCCCGCCTTCCTTGAGGTCAGCTTTCACCTTAGCGACCATCGCCTCATATACATCCACTCTAAAAACAACATCTTCAGACACCTTTTCCAGCGCTCCACTCTCAAGCAAATACCTGACGAGATCCTCTCCAATCTCTTGCGTAGCCTCTTTTATCGATGGCGGAGCAAAGGGATCAGATTCGAATTTCATCAATAATTTATCCACGATTTGTTTCTCACGGTCGTTGAGTTGAACGACATGATCCTTCAAATGCACATGCCCTGGAACGATTACAACGTGCCCCTCTTTTGCAGCCTGCTCTAGGACAAAAGTTGCAAGCTTCGTCTCCATCCCCATTTTGCTGCGTAATTCTTCAATTGGCATCCCGATCCGGAGTAGATTCGTTTGATGGTAATCGCCTAAAATGCTCCGGATCCCCTTATCTATCGTAAGCCGTGCATGTTTATCAATGACCAACGAAGAAGACGTCGCGGATAAATCGCCGTCATTGTCCGAAATTATTTCGCTCCTTTGAATTAATTCCCGAATGGCTTCTTCTGCTTCATCCTCGGAGAGGCCGGCCTCTTTCAAACCCTTGGATATCGTTACTGGGCCGATCCTTTCGAGCGTTCGCTGTAGAATAGTCGCCGGGGTTCCCTTAAGAAAGGATTCAAGCTGTCCAATGACGACTTGATCCTTCAGCCGATGCCGTCTTTTTGGATGCGCATCGGCTACAACGCCGCCTCCGAGCGTTGAGCTGGGCGAAGGACGCCTTAGGATAAATCGGTCACCCCGTATGATGATAACGGGGTCCGAAAGAAGAAGCTGCAGCCAACCTTCTTCTCCCGGATTGAGCACCTTACGCCCCAATAATCGAATCTTCGCTATACGCTGCGCCGCACCTACATAGAGCTTTACTTCCTGATTATGATGCATTACATGATCCACATCGGCTAACGAACGAAAGTGGACATCGATCATGCTCGTCGACTTGTAAGTGCCAGGCTTGATTACAACTTCTCCGCGCTCAACATCATCAACTTCGACACCGCTAATATTCACTGCGACTCTGCTTCCTTGGATGGCGAGGTCTAATTTTTCCTTGTGCGTCTGCAATCCTCGTATTCTCCCTTTAGATCCGCCGGGTTGAATCTCCACAGAATCGCCAATCGCAAATGTTCCATCTAACAGTGTCCCCGTTACAACGGTCCCGAATCCAGCGATTGTAAAAATCCTATCAATGGGTAGTCGCGGAGCCCCTCGATCCTTGTGCTGGGGAATTTCCTGCAAGGTATTTTGCAACGTCAACACCAATTCATCCAGGCCTTCGCCCGTTTTCGCTGACACTCTTACGATTGGTGACAGCCCAAGAGAAGAGGCGCTTACGAGTTTCGAAACATCCTCTTCTACCAGGTCAAGCCATTCCTCATCAACGATGTCGATCTTTGTTAGCGCTATAATCCCTCGTTGCACATTTAGAAGATCTAAGATTGCCAGGTGCTCCCTTGTTTGAGGCATTATTCCCTCGTCTGCCGCAACAACAAATAGAACCGCATCGATCCCCCCCACTCCCGCCAACATATTCTCTATAAAATCGCGGTGTCCTGGAACATCGACAATGCCAACGGATTCGCCGTTTGGCAAAATCAGCCAAGCGAATCCTAAGTCAATCGTCATCTGTCTTCTTTGTTCTTCAGCAAGCCGGTCTGGATTGATCCCGGTTATTGCTTGGACGAGAGACGATTTACCGTGGTCTACATGTCCTGCTGTTCCAACTACACGCATGGCAATTTCCTACAAGATGTTTCTGGAGAGTTACCGGCTCCTAGCCTCTAGAGTCTAATTCTGTCATCCATTCCCGAAGCGTAGACAACAACTCTGCAAGACGCCGCCGGTCGCTTCCTTCGATCTCTGCTAATCGGTCGAGTCCATCGGTGAGATTCGACGATATCTCTTCTGTATCGGATCGCAGCTTATCGTGCAGCCTGGTATGCTCGTTCCAGCGTTCATCCAAGGTTAAGGTATACGTGCTCCAACGCCGGTTATCTTCTGATTGAAATTCTCCCCAACTGTGCTTCACTCGGTCTTCCGCAAGTCGCTGCATTTCCCCTACTTCGGTAATCCTACGCTCTAATCGTTCAAGAACATCTTCGAGATCGCTTTGCATCTGCCGTAAAATACGGTGTGTTTCCTCGTATGCAATCATTCGCTCATCTATCGTTTCAGCCCGCTTCTCGAAAGTTGAAAAGCGCTGTCCCCATTCTTTCCAGGAATTTTCCAGTTCAACACTCTTCAAGCTCTGACTCTCAATCCAGAGTTCCTGCGTTTCAAAGCGCTCCTTCTCACTCACTTGAAACTCGTTCGCACGAACTTCCAACCGGCGAGATAGACTTTCTAAAGATTCTACTCTCGCATTAACCCCATCAAGGCCTTTCTTCTGTCTATCGTTAAGGCTTTCAATCTTTGTTAGGCGCTTGCCGACGTGTTTCTGATTTTCACTAAGGGAGGCCGCTTTTCGTTTTTCGGTTTTTAGCTCTTCATCCATGTGCTCTAGCAGGTCCTTGACTGAGTTGAACTCTTTAATAATCCTAAGCTCTTCCTGCCTACGGTCATCCAGCAATTGCTCGTATTCTTCTAGCCGGAATAGCTCCTTTCGAACGTCGTCGAGTCTTTTAGAGAACCTTTTTTGGTCTGTCTTTCGAAGAGCTTCAATGGATTTTTCTTTCCCGGTGCGTCTTTCCTCAACATCCTTTAGTTGTCGGGATATCTCGTTTCTATGCTTCGATAAAGCATCATCCATTTGATTGATTTTTGTTGCAAGAGCCGCCATCCTTGATGTTTCATCAGAAAGCGCCAAGAACTTTCGATCGAGCTTCTCAATGGATTCTTCAAGATATTTATTCCGGTCATTCAGCGCCTGCAATTGTTCAGAGTCTTTTATCCTCTGCTCATCAAGCCATTTAAGCCTTTTCTCAACTTGTTTTTGATCCATTTTCCTGCCTCCCGCAGAAAAGGCGGTTATTCTCGAGATTTGAAAATCTCTATAGAAATAGGTTCGCTAATCCAGACGCAACATCTTCTACCCAAGGGAAGACAAGCTGCGGGAATAAACCAAGGAGCAGCAGCAAGATAATGCCACCCAGAAGGAAGCTACGAGGTGCTTTCGACATCGTGATTAACTCCTCGGCATCCCCCCTTCCGAACAGGATTGCCGCCCACCTAATTACAAGTACTCCCAATCCAATCATTGAGAAGATAACCGTGCCCGCCGCAATTCTATCTGTTTGGAGCACAACAGTTAGGAGTGCCCATCTCCCAGGAAAGCCTGCCGTGAGTGGGGTTCCCGCAATCGAGAGTAACCCAACAAGGAAAGCAACCGTCGCAAAAGGCATTTTATATCCCACACCTCGCATATTCTTTTGAAGCAGCTCTGCGTTACTTAAAAATGACAGCCCTAATGCGAGCACCCCAAGTGCAATCACGCGCACACTGCTGAGGCTCAACGCAATACGGAAACCGGCTTCCGTGCCGGAACCAATTGCGATCAACATCACACCCAAATCTACCAACAACGCATAAGCCATTAGTTTTTTTAATTCTCTTTGACTGGCCGAGAATACAACCGCCAATATCGTAGTAATAATCCCCGCGATCCTGATCCCCTCAAATATTACCGTTTGTTCTCTTAACCATATGTAACTGTCCAAGAATCTTAGCAGGAAGAAAAACCCGGCACTCTGAAGGATGATCAGTATAAATATCAAGATATAAGGGTCAGACTCGTCGGCGGATTTTGGCAGCCATAAATGAAAAGGCGGAACCGTCATTAATATTGCAAACCCAAAGCCGAGCATAAATGTCACCCGTATGGCTAGAACCGGAGTTGCGCTTGTTATTCCAGCCACCTCTAATAAAGATCCGGTGAAAAGTATGCTGAACATTGCAAACGTGTAAAGAATTAGCATTCGAGAGGCGCCGGTACTCTTGGGATGCTGTTGTGTGACAAGAATGAACACTGCCCCCATAGCAGCCAGCTCAATAAATACGGCTGCAAATACAAATGGATCAACCATTAGCGACGCAGCCACGGTAGCTAGGATCATTAATCCTACGGACGGGAAAAATCGATTTGCATCAACGACCCATGCTGCGGGCAGAAGGAAAGCGCCAGCCAGATACAGAAAACCAATTAGCGGCCGTACAGCGTCACTCATCGAAAATATGCGCCCCAAGATAATCCACTCGCTCGTGACCTTTATTGACACACCCCCAAAGAGGAACACATCATCAAATGGGACGAACAACACAAATGCAGCAATAGATCCTGCTCCAATCGCCGCAACAAGCGCAGAAGCCATTCGCTGGTGTCGCAGAATCAAACACAATATTGAATATATAACGGTGAATAGGAAAATAATCAGACCCGCACTCATGGATTATGATTCTCCGAATTCCCAAAGCGAGCCCGGATAGAAATGATGTAACTGATTACGAGGACAATTCCCAGGTGAACCATGGCGAGTAAGGCAATCAATGCCAGCGATGGCTCAATGAAACTGTATATTAACTCTCCACCCGAAATAAGAGTGAGCAAACCGATACCACTCCTCAACTGCTCTGTCCCTAACCCCAAATTCAACAAACTTGAAGCGATCAGGAATGATGCGCCTATATTCGCTTCTTTGCTGATTTCAAATTGAGCGAATAAATTACTACTTGCAACACTTACGGATGCAACCATTACCAGCAGCAATGCGATAACTCGAAATGAAATATTGGCTGACAATCGTTGATCATCCTCTTGTAACGGATCGTCACCCATTTGTCGAATTCCGAGGTACAAGATTACACACACCAGAAAGCCGGTAATCAATTTTGCGTACACCCCTGCAGCCGGTAAACTCGTAAATGACAACCATGAAACAGAGACATATTGGGTCGCAAGAATAAGAATTGATCTCGGTCCCGGCCTTAGAAGAGCAAGCGCGCTTCCCGTCAAGAAAAGTAAAACCACAGGCACGACCAAGGTTTTATCGAGCCAAGCCATTTACCGATCACCTCATAGTGAGAAGGAGTACGGCGATGAAGGCGAACATCCACAGCATCGCAGCTTCACCCTCGAATAACTCGCCAATAGACCTTGCTATGCTTAGAAAACTACGAAGTATTAACCAGAACACAGAGTAAATCCGGTGCGGATTAAACCGAAGGAACACAGTCCTCCAACGCTCATATACAACTCCTCCACTGTTGCGCAGCGCAAAAAATGCCCCCGCCCCCATCGCAACTGCCGCAACCGTAACGAGCCCACCATGAATACTGAACGTCTCGCCAATCCATAAACCCAACCCAATACTTACCAAAATCGGTAATGCCAGCCCCATGTTGTACATGACCCGAATCAGGCTTTCTCCAGTCGGCCAAGGCTCCTCTTCCGAAAAGAAGATATGGATCGCGCCGAGAGCAAGGCTGCTTAAACCAATTATTCCTATGGACGCCTGAATCCACATTCCCTCATTCAGTGCCGATTGACCCATCACCGAGCTAATCAGCCCTCCTGGACTCCACGGCATGCCAACCAGCAGAACCGCAGCGAAAACTGGCCAAACGCGATGTGAGGGTGTATGGATCTTGATAAGCGAAAGCAATGCCCCAACAAGTAACAGCAATGCGCTTGTCGCGAATAGTACATCCCCGTTCGCAGAATCGCCGCTGCTTGCCAGGATTCCAATCCCGGCGAATCCCATCACCAGAAATGGCATTGCCAAGACCCGGTCTTCTTCCAATAACCAGCGAACTCCCCCGAGCAGGATGCCGATAGCCCCTGCGACTGCAAGCCAACCTCTTATCATTGCAGGTGCTCCATTCTCGAGGAATCTCGAGAGCAGCAAGAGCGCAAGAGCCGGAGGATACAAACGCAATAAGGTAGCTGCTCCTCTACGAAGAGGGGAGAAAGATGGCAATTCAAAATGCAGAGGGATGAGTCCCAAGCGCAACAGAATCCCCATGAGAAACAAGAGCGCTGCCGGCGCGGAAAAGGACACAGCTTGAAGACCTACTCCCTTTCCATCGATTGAGTTAACCCAGGCAGCCGCGACAATTAATAACACTCCCCCCAAGTCAATGCCGGCTCGAATTATTGCTCGGCGGATGTCGTCTACATTTTCTGTAAAGTAAATATAGAGAATAAATGAACTCAAATCTATTAAAGCAAAAGCAAGTACTACTGTTAGTAAATTAATTGCGAAAACAGCCAGCATCGCTAGAGCTGCGTATATAAACCAGAAAACCCGTACACCGGTCGATGCTATGTCTGGCCTTGTTGCAGCAGTCAAGATCATCGAGAGCAGAGCAGTTGTAATGCAATACGCAATCCCCCAGCTTGTCCTATCGAGAGAAAATTCAAAAGGAGTTTGGAATAAGTTTGCGGGTTGCCAGATTGAGAATCTAGCTGCATCCGGTATCGCTGCAAGCAATAATAATGAAAGGAGCCAGATGATCACGCCGGACGACGTACTAACAACCCATTGAGTCCTTGATGGGCGTTTGCGGACGAGCCATGTTCCGCCCGCAGCAAGCAGGAGAGCGATAATCGGAATAAATAGCATACGGATCTTGTGGAGAAGTCCCTCAGTCTTTATCGACGATTAGCATACCACGGAAGCGCCCCCATGCTATACTTTTTACACTTCTTCACACAGGCCGAGCACATGTCGAAGAAAAGAGAATTAAATATATGACCAAGCGAACCCTTCCTTCCAAGGACAACCCCTCGTCGAGCCCTGTTTTAATCGACGGCGACCATCTCACGCTTGCTGACCTTGAATCCGTTGCTCGATTCAAGGCTCGAGTTGATCTCAAGAAATCAGCTAGAGAGCGGATAAACCAATCCGCTAAAAACCTTAAAAGGCTTGCCTCTTCCAAGACCCCAATCTATGGCGTGAATACAGGTTACGGTATCTTTGCTGATCGACACCTTGACACCTCCCAAGCATCGAAGATCTCTGAGAATCTAATTCTGAGTCACGCAGTTGCGGTCGGAAATCCTTTCGCTGAGGAGGTCGTTCGCGCTGCTATTCTGATTCGGGCAAACTCTCTCGCTCATGGATTCTCTGGTGTACGAACCGAACTCATCGAAGCCCTCCTTTCATTACTAAATAAAGGAGTAACACCTTACATCCCCTCTCAGGGCTCATTAGGTTCATCGGGAGATCTCGCACAACTAGCTCAACTCGCCCTTGTTATTACAAAGTCCGACGCGCATGGTTTTGGAGATGCTGAGGTGCAAGCCTGGTTTGAAGGTCACCTACTCCCTGGCCACGAGGCAATGAACAAAGCGGGTATCGATCTTATTTCACTCGGCCCTAAAGAAGGCCTGGCGCTCACGAATGGCGCATCCTTCTCGACGGCTCTTCTCGCTTTGGCTGTCATCGATTCACGGCGATTGCTTCTCTCGAATGAGATCGCTTCATCCATGACCCTCGATGCTCTTCTCGGGGTTTCTGCCGCGCTCGATGAACGTATCCATGCAGCAAGGCCTTACCCCGGCCAACAAGCTGTTGCACAAAGAATGCGCGCCCTCATTGCAGGCAGTCAGTTTATCGATAGCACCGCAAGAGTTCAAGACGCATACAGCTTACGTTGCTGCCCTCAAATACTGGGCCCGATCTGGGATACGCTCGCCTATGCTGAAAAGGTCACCAATATTGAAATGAACTCCGCCACGGATAATCCCTTGTTGTTTGGCGATGATGTTCTCTCCGGGGGTAATTTCCATGGAGAGCCCGTTGGCCTTGCCGCCGATTATCTAAAAATCGCGCTTTCAGAGGCTGGATCAATATCAGAGAGACGAATCTTCAGACTTCTATCTGAGGATATGAATGCAAACCTCCCGCCCATGTTGATCGCAGATCGCGCCAACATTGGTCTCTACTCAGGTCTAATGATGCTCCATTACACTGCTGGCTCTCTGGCGCTTGAAAATCATGCTCTGGCTAACCCTAACTCAACATCTTCTGTGCCAACATCATCCGGGCAAGAAGACCATAATTCTAACGCGACTACAGCCGCCAGGAATCTTCGACTCGTTGTTGAGAACTTAACTCGCATCATCGCAATCGAACTCGTCTGCGCCTCTCAAGCTCTCGAACTGCGCATGATGGAAATCCCTGGCGAATCCCCGGGCAAGGGAACACTTGCTGCGTTTGAACACATCCGTAAATCTCTCGATTTTATCGTCCACGATCGGCCATACTCCGTGGACATCAATCTCGCCAGTGAAATAATTCGATCTGGATCGCTGCTCTCTGCCCTTCATGATGCGGGGTTTGAAGATTACCCCCCTGTGCTATAATCTTTAATCATGAAATCTGGGTCCGCGCTGCACGCACGAAACACATCAGCCCACCATCAAGTGGGCATAGTGCACGTGTAGACCCACCCGCTCTGACAAGAAGGGATCGTTTGATAAAGACGGCGTGGGCTGCGCTCAGGTCGTCTTTTTTATGATGGAGGCATAAATGCCAATAATCCAACCGGTTCGAGGCACACGCGATTTTTACCCGGAGGAAATGGCTTTTCGCCAGTGGCTCAATAACCAGATTCGAGAGGCATCCGAAAAATTTGGCTATCAGGAATTCGATGGCCCATTTTTAGAGCGCCTGGAACTTTATGCAGCTAAATCCGGTGATGAGCTCGTTAAAGAACAATCCTATGTATTTCCCGATCGAAGCGGCTCGATGATCGCTCTCCGCCCTGAGCTCACGCCCTCTCTTGCGCGTATGGTGGCGCAGCGCGGCAAAGGCCTCGCTCTGCCTCTTCGCTGGTGGTCCTTTGGACCTTTTTGGCGATACGAACGTAAGCAGAAAGGCCGATCTCGGGAATTCTTCCAGTGGAACATCGACCTTATTGGCGTTGACTCCCCTGAAGCGGATGCCGAACTTGTAGCTGTTGCGGCGACACTCTTTCGCAATGTTGGACTGACACCGGATATGATCCGCATCAAAGTGAATAACCGTCGCCTTGCAGAGAAACAGCTCCAGAACATCGGAATCCAGGGCGATTTGCTGCCAAAAACTTTTCGTCTTATAGATCGACAAGATCGAATGACGCCTGAGACATGGGAATCCTATGCGCTTGATAGCGGGCTGAACGAAGATCAACTTTCGGGTCTCGTGAAGGTGCTCGAAGATCGTAAAGCCTGGAAATCTTCGCCGGAAATGGTTCAATACTTCAAAGCCGCTGAAGCGCTCGGTGTGGAGGAATATCTGGACTATGACCCGACTGTAATCCGCGGACTCGATTACTACACCGGGACGGTTTACGAAGCCAGGGACGTGAAAGGCAATCATCGGTCCATCCTCGGCGGAGGTCGCTATGACGATCTCGTCTCTGTGGTCGGCGGCGATCCAATCCCCGCGACGGGATTTGCGATGGGAGATGTTGTATTCGGTCTCGTGCTCGACGAAAATGGGATTAAACCTGATCTCCGCGTGTGTCCGGCGGATATTTTAATCACGACTTTTGAAGAAAGCAGCGAGAGCGATTCTATTCAAATCGCGACGGAGTTACGCGAAGCCGGATTTCGAGTTGAGTGGTATCCGGAACCTGTGCGTTTACAACGACAGCTTAAGTACGCAAATCGCAATGAAATCCCCCTGGTAATAATTATTGGGCCCGATGAAATGAAGTCCGGGAAAGTTTCTCTGAAGGACATGGCCTCTGGCGAGCAGGAGACCTTTGCTCGCAGCAATCTTCTATCACAGATAAAATCCCGGCTTTCGGGTTGAGCGGATCCAATTCTGTGGCTCGATGCAACCCTTCGTGTTAGAATAACGCTCGCATAAACAGGGTGTCTGCCGCTCAATTGCAGATTACCTTAGGGTGAAAATGTAAGACAACATGGCGAGGGTAGTTCAGTGGCAGAACGCGCGCCTGTGGAGCGCGATGTCGCGGGTTCGAATCCCGTCCCTCGCCCTGAAATAACTTCAATAGTGAAAGATTTAGTTTGGCCTTTAATATAATTAGTGCTTGTTGAAATCTTTCATGTGCCCCCACTACAAATGTAGGGAAAAAGTTTTACTCCGAATTATGAGGACATTTTAGACCTTCAGAACACCCCGCGTAATAAACGGACCCAATCTACTCCCCCAAAAGCTTGCTAGGCACAATAGTTCCTTACCAATTTTCTTCCCTTAGTTCTTCATCTTTCTCGAAGCCAGCATTTATCGAATTACCGAACCCTGTATTTATGGTTTCCTACACTGCTTATTTCGCAATGATAGGAAAAGAGACAAGGACTCGATCAAATGGAGCGTAGGGCTGGCAAAGTCTAACGAAGCCACATCATGAAACCTTGGGGTTCTAGTGTTGTGATAATGAAGGTATTAAGGTCAATTAAGTGGTTATTGGTTCGAAGTCCTGTCTCACTTTGCTGAATGGTTCTGTAAGCTATCTGCAACCCGTCAGGAGACACAGAACCTAACAACATACCATCTGGTATCTTAACTTCTCTCTCCAGAGATCCCAATTCAGAGTACACGTAATGATGAAGCTCGTCGCACATAGGATCACACACTTTGACCTGTACTAAGAGATGCTTCCCACCCTCTATCCAATAATAGGCATCACTGAAAAAGATTTGATTCTCAAGAGGATTCGAAAGTTGCACTTCTCCCGACAGGTCGGACTCCATGATGAATACCACCATCTGATTGATTCCGGCTACATTGATGGATTTCCTTGCAGCAATCCGATCCCCATTTGGTGAAAACATAGGATCAGTGATGTTTAGGAGTTCTTGATTAGAGCCGTCGGCATTAGCGCGCCATGTACCCTCGTAGATTACACCCGCGGTTGATTTAAACCCTTTCTCCCAACTTATTGTGGAATTCGAGTTAGTTTCATAAAGGTGTAAAATACCACTCCCTTGTTGGGTCACCTGCCTCATATCCATACCGTCCTCCCGAACGGAGTAGATAAAATCTTGTCCCTGATCTCGGCCAACGAAAAGAATCCTGTCTGTTTCGGGAATCCATAAAGCCCGGGTAGAACCTCGTTCGCCCAAAAAATTCTTGGCGATCGTCATTTGCTCTGAGCCATCGGGGTTTGCTGTGATTAGTCGCCCTTCGTGAGCGAGCAGAACTTTATTCCCATTAGGAGACACGGCCTCGAGCGTAAATCCTCCATCGGCAATTCTGGTGAGGGCATGTGTGCTGATGTCGAAAGCGAAGACTTCCCAGGAATCGAAGAGCAATACCCCCGAACCGCCAATAGGAGTAGGGATTGCTGTCGGGCTTGAAGTAGGAGTTGCTGTCGGGCTTGGAGGAACGGTAGGAGTCATCGAGGGAGATGGTGTTTGCAGTGAGGGTTGCGTGGGGTCTTGCAAAACTTCGGTTAAAGATGGCTCTATCGTCAAAACAGACGGATTTGGTGAGCCACATGATGCAACTTGAGTTTTGACTAATTTCATTAACGTCAAAAACAATGATACAGGCAAATGCACCTTAACAATCGAGTTTCAAGCCGCAGAAACGGCGTATATAGACTGTTTCAGACACTTTCGG
>DAOUDJ010000202.1:0-11622 GCA_034430795.1 Anaerolineales bacterium
TCCTGTTGCTCTCCACCCCGCCTCGCGGCGACGCAGTTACAGTCGGTTACAAGCCGGAGAGCGCATGCCTGAAGAGGACTTTCACCTCTCTGTCCATGCACGCTTGCAGGCGCACGAGTGCGGAAGCTCTGCTTCCGGTTGCAGGCGCAACCTGCGTTTCGATGCCTAGGGGTTAAACACCCTCAGGTTTTGAACCTGTTGGAGGTTGGGGTATTAACGATTGCTTGATGGCGGCGGGCCGACCTGCGTGTCAGCCCCTACGCTTTATTAACATAATGAAGTTGAGTAACTCAAATCCGCCTGGTCACCCACACAATTTGGAGTAGAAACACAAAATGTTTCCGTGCGTCTCCGTCCGCGTGTGAGTTGCACCGAAATCCCCTGGATATTCGGCTTGGTCGCTAGAATTCTTCAGTTTCGCCGGGAGAGTTGTCCAATATCGCCTCGATCTTATCTAAGATATCCGGCGTAAGCATTTCTACAAACTCCAGAGCTTTCAGATTGTCATCTAAATGCTCAAGCCGCGTCGCCCCGGTGATTACGCTGCTCACCTCAGGAATGCGAAGAAGCCAGGCGATCGCCAGTTGAGCGGTCGTCGCTCCGATGTCGTCCGCAAGTGCAGTCAACTGCCGCACCGATTCAACCCGTTCTTCTGTTATGACTTTCTCACCCCATTCCGGCGCTCGCGTAAGACGGGTCTTCTCTTTCGGTAAACCGTTGTTGTATTTGCCGCTCAAAAGACCGTATTTCAGAGGGCTCCACGTCACCATGCCGAATCCGAAATCTCTCGCGGCCGGGACGAGTTCATCCTCTACCTTACGACGGTCGAACATATTGTATTGCGGCTGCTCGACAACTGGCGGATAAGCATTCCGCTCACGAGCAATGGCGTAAGAACGGGCAATCTGACCGGCGCGCCATTCGGATGTGCCCCAATACAACACCTTGCCCTGATGGACCAGATCATCCATCGCTTGTACCACCTCTTCTAACGGCGTCTCGTGATCGTAACGATGGCAGAAATACAGATCCAGGTATTCCAGATTCATTCGTTTCAACGAAGCGTGACAGGATTCCATAATATGCTTTCTGGAGAGCCCGCGACCGTTGGGGCCCGGCATCGTCGGCCAGTAAACTTTGCTCGAGACAACAAGGCTCTCCCGTGGGAAACCCTTAATCGCCTGCCCCATTACTCGTTCGGAATCTCCGTTTGCATAAATATCGGCGTTGTCAAAGTAATTGACACCAGCTTCGTATGCCCGTTGTATGAGCTTTGCAGCGACACTTTCATCAATCTGGTCGCCAAAGGTAATCCAGGAGCCTAAAGAGATAGCGCTTAACTTCAAGCCGGATCGTCCCATTCTGCGGTAATCCATCATTCACTCCTGCCTCTTGGTACTCGAGAACCATAGTCAAAGCATTATAACTCGCACAAGATTGTGTTTGCGGTGTTAATGCTATACTCCGAAAAATCCCCTTTGCATCCGGAGGCACTCCGCATCATGGCAGAAACAATGCAGGCGGTGGTCAAAGCCCACCCCAAGGCTGGCCTTGAAGTCCAGCAAGTTCCCACCCCCACCATTAAACGTGACGAAGTGCTCGTTAAGGTGCGCGCGGCGTCCATTTGTGGCACCGATTTACATATCTACAACTGGGATTCTTGGGCGGCAGGTCGAATGCACCCACCCGTGATTGTCGGGCATGAGGTCTGTGGAGATATCGTTGAACGTGGATCTATGGTCGAGACTCCGGAGATAGGAGATTTCGTCTCTTTAGAATCACATGTTATCTGTAATCAGTGTGCCTTCTGCCGTACAGGCCTCGGCCATATTTGCAAGAACACACAGCTTATCGGCGTCGACCGCGATGGTGGCTTCGCCGAGTACATTGCCATTCACGCGCAGAACGCTTGGACAAATCCTAAAGATCTACCCGTGGAAATTGCTGTATTGCAGGAGAACTTCGGCAACGCAGTTCATACCGCGTTCGCAGCCGACTTAAGGGCGAAGAAAGTCCTTGTCACAGGATGTGGTCCCGTTGGGTTGATGACCATCGCTGTCGCCCGCGCCATCGGCGCTCGCTCCATTTATGCCACCGACATCAGCGCATACCGTATTGACTTCGCGCGCCGGATGGGGGCGGACCTGGCGCTGCATGCCGTTGATGACCCGGTGATTGAGATGATTCGTGATGCAACCGACGGTGAGGGGGTCGATGTGCTCCTGGAGATGTCCGGCGTACCATCGGCGATCGACCAGGGGTTCACGCTGCTGAAGCCCGGTGGTGAAGCGGCGCTCCTCGGTGTCGCCCCGGGGCCGTTTGAATTCGATTGGGATAATCACATCGTCTTTAAGGCGGCGCGCGTGCTGGGCATCAGTGGACGCAAGCTCTGGCAAACCTGGTATCAGGCTCGTGGTCTTATCCGCTCCGGTGCTGTTGATCTCGCACCGCTCGTTACCCATCACTTTAAGATGGAAGAATTCGATAAAGCCTTTGAGACCATGACCTCCGGCGAGTCCGGCAAGGTCATGCTCACCCCATGAAGGAGGGACTAAGATGAGTGAGGAAAAAGGAAAATCTCTCAATATCGAACGTATTCTTTTGATTGTCGTATCCGCACTGCTGTTGATAACCCTCGTATATCTCGGCGTCTCTGCACTTGTTCGCCGTGGGCAAGAAGCACCACCCCCTGATGTAGTTCTGGTCGAACCCGCCGAGGAGCAACCCGTTGTGGCGCTGCCAACTGAGCCTATGGTGGTAGAGCCTGTCGTGGAACCGCCAGCCGCCGAGCCCACATCGGCTGTTCAAAGGTTGGAAGTCCCCCCAACCCCGACCCCTCTCGTCATCTCCGGCGAGGACGATCCGCGTGCAATTCTCGATCTCGCTAACCCCGATCACACGGATTACTTCATAAACCCCGACACCTGGTACGACTATGAGGCGGCGGGAGCAGCTTATTCAGTTCAAGACGGGAAACTGGTGGGCACAGACAAAGTTGCCCAGGCCGGACTCTACTGGTCCTACACCTCCGTTCAATCCGGTCGAGTGTATGCTGAAGTATCCGCCACCAACGGCGATTGCATCTCAAAAGATGCCGTGGGGCTCGTTATTCGGATCGATCCCGAACAGACCCCTAGCGGATACGCACTTGAGGTTTCCTGTGACGGTGCCTGGCGCTTACTGCGCTTCCGTCCAGCAGGAGGAGCCACAGCAACACAGATCGATTGGACACCTTCAGATGTGATTCGAACGGGGAAGGATGCTACAAATAGACTGGGCATCTGGGGGTATGACGGCAAGTTTTACATCTTCATTAACGGCTTCCAGGTTGGAGAGCACTGGGATGCTGGGATGCCATGGGCCTTCGGGTATTTCGCATTGTATGTCCGGGCGGAATATACATACCCATTATCAGCAACCTTCGACGATTTCGCTTTCTGGCACATACCTTTTATCCCGTGAGATTGTCGCAAAGGCTTGGAGCCTTAGTGGTGTTAACATGGCTGGCCGGGGCATGTACCCGGCCGGCCCCTGTGCGCGAGCTGCCAGTTGACATCACCCAGACCGTGGATTCCGCTCTGGCTAACGCACTACCATCGGTGACGGCTCCTCCCAGCGCAACGAATATCACCACACCTACTGCGATAATCACCTTAACCCCAACACCCGGCCTGACGATTACGCCGACCCCACCCCCTCTCTCGCCTGATGATCCGCGCTACGGGCTCAACCTCGCTGCACCGCACCACTGGGACGACTTTTCATCCAACCTGACCTGGGTCGGTCCCAATTTCGATGGGGCCATGAACGTGTGGGATGATGGCCGCCTGCGCGCCACGGATTTCCTGACAGACAAGTTCCTTTGGTGGAGCACAACTATACCGGACGTCGACGCCGGAGATCTCTACGTCGAAGTGACCGCTGAAGTCGGAGAGTGCTCCGGAAAAGACGCCATCGGCCTGGCTGTTAGAGTCGACCCAGACAATCGCAACAGCGGATACACACTCGAATTCTCCTGCGACGGATCTTACCGAATACGCAAATTGGTTGCCGGAACAATCCAGACCTTGCTCGAATGGACCCCCAATGATTCGATCCTCTCCGGATCGGATACAACGAACGTTCTCGGGTTCCTCGCCCAGGGCACAACCTTGACTGTCTTTGCAAACGGCGAGGTCTTAAGCTCGATTGAAGCTAATGCCTTCTTCAAAGGGAACTTCGGTCTCTTCACCGACGCTGCATCCACGCCTGGTTTGACGGTCTACTTCGACGATTTCAAACTTTGGTATCTAAATCCCTGACGGGCGCCGTTTTCTCTCCTATCGGTGAGACTTCCCACAATCACACTGAATGTTGTATCCTCATGCGAATCACACTGTCTGTAAGGAATGCGGGATGCGACATCTCAGCACCGAGCAGGGGGGCGAACGCCAGCGATTCCATTTTCCAGCAGTCTGCATTACCGCTTGCGCACTGCTTCTATCCTCCTGTGTAAGCGCAAGACCCGCCCCCACACACACTCCAATTCCGACACCCCCTGCACCTACACCCACTATCTTCTTCCCCACTTTGGTCCCCACGCCAACATTTACACCCGAACCCATACCATCCCCCACACCTGATATCACTTCAGGTTTGGGCAAAATCATTTTCCATGATGACTTCAGCCAGGATCAAGGCTGGATACCTTTGCATTCAAACCTCGGTGGATCGAGTTTATACGACGGTCGCTTCAGCTTATCCGTTCGACAGGCAAACGCTTTTTACACCGCCCTGAGTCCTGTCAAAGAATTCACGGACGGTTACCTGGAGGTCGTGGTTCAAGCGGTAATATGTACGGAGGATGATGAGTTCGGTTTGATGTTCCGCGTCGACCCCTCTGGTGGACACTACCGTTTCACCCTGACTTGCAGAGGGGAAGCTCGCGTAACGCGTGTCTCTGAGGGCTCTGAGGTTGCTGTCATCCCCAAGACAATTACCAACGCTTTGATCCCCGGACTGCTCGTCGACAACCGCCTGGGCGTCATCGCCGAGGGCGACCGCTTTCGCTTCTTCATCAACGGCGAGGAGGTGTTTGCCGCGCGCGATCTTGGGCTGCGCTGGGGAGGGCTGGGCTTAATCGTTCGCGCCAGACGTGGGGGACAAACCACCGCTTCTTTCGATAACTTTATCGTCCGTACACTGCTGCCCACTCCGACTCCAACTCTCACACCAACACCCTGAGCGTCGATAAATGGCAAAAAAACGAGCCTTTCGCAATCGCATGAACGATTTATCCCCCAAGGATTGGATCAAATTCCAGAAATCCTGGTTCAGTCACAACCCCCCTCCCAGACGTAAGGACGTCCTCCGCCACCCCGCGAAATTTCCTGAGACGCTCGCTCAAGAGTTCATCGAATTCTTCACAAAGCGCGGCCAGATGGTCTTCGACCCTATGGTCGGAACTGGCTCAACACTGCTGGCCTGCTTACGAAGCGGCAGAAGCGGGTTCGGATTGGAGCTAAACCCTGCTTATGCTGATATCGCACGAGAACTGATCACCGAAGAGCGCGAGCGCCTGGGTTCGACCGTTAGTGACCTCCACATCGAGGTTATCACCGGCGATGCAGCCGATCTCCAATCCTTCAATCTGCCCCAGATCGATTATGTCCTGACTTCTCCTCCCTATTGGGACATACTCCACGCGCGCGGGGCTGAGACTCAACGCCAGCGGCGGGATTCTTCTGAACTTGATGTAACCTACTCCGACGATCCTGCTGACCTGGGAAACATCGCTGACTATGATGAGTTCCTCGATCGTTTGGTCCAGATCTACGCTGGCCTCAAATCCTACCTGCGACCTCGTTCATACTTGACAGTGATATTGAAGAACGTCAAGAAGAAAGGGACGGTATACCCACTCGCCTGGGATGTGGCTTGCAATCTCGCCGATGTGTACACCCTTAAAGATGAACGCGTTTGGGTGCAGGATAACATCCCCCTCGCGCCCTACGGCATGGGCAACGCCTGGGTGAGTAACATCCACCACCACTACTGTCTCCAATTCCGCTTTGAGCCCTAGATGTAGGATGTCAGAGTTATTGAGACTGGGTATACATAATTGGACAGCGTTCCATTAATCCTCAATCCACAGGCGAAGATGATCACTTTACTATTAGTGATTAGATGGATGTCAAATCCCACGCTTCCTGATCCTCATGACCATCCAGTAGCCTTGATTACGGATGAATATTCCAGTTCCATCTGGATCTTGTCCTTACCCTGAAATCATCAGCTCTCAATGACCCTTGAGCCACCACAGTGACCACTGATAAGGAGGCACTGAGGCCTCGGCAGCTCGGCAGGAGCTAGCTCCGATGTCGACAACAATCAGGTGCAGGGTACCAGGCACATGTTTTCAAAGTTCGAGGTAAAGGTAAGGGTTTATCCCGACCGAGCGAATTCATTTCGATAATTTAATTAGTTGGAAACAAGCTCGATCCTTCTGTAATCTTCATAGCCGAGATTGGAATTGTCGTGGCTCAGAGTTCACGGTAATTCAATGATACCCTGGTGTATCAGCTTTTCACTTATTGATGCATCGTCTACTCGGTTGAAATCTGTAGTAACCAAACACTCATGCGTTTAGCTACAAAGGTGATGGGAGAAGGAATCCAATCATTTGCCTTTTAGAGGCTTCTGATTACGCCAATTGGACACTGAAGCATATATATTTGAGAGACCATTGCAACTAGCCCCAAAAGGGTGCTTCATACCTGCCATTTTTCATACTATATTAGGTTCAAGGAAACGGGGATGCGCTCCAGTAAAACTCCCCTAAAGGGGATTAATGGAACCTTTCCTCAGAATCGCTAGTAATACGGGATATCCCCATATAACCCATGGGGGCATTGTATATATAACGCCCAAAAACAGTTCCCGATGTCGCAAATCCCGACAATTCAGGTCCGAATGCCCCGTTTCTCCGTCAGGCGGTTCATTCGGGATGCCCAAGGTAAACGGATCTTAACTCCCCGTCCCTCACCCTCCCAGGGTGCAATCTCCCGCTCCCCCGGTCTTGACCGGGTACTTTGGCATCCCATGAGTTGAGGTTCCGGCAATGGAAAAAGGGGGAGGGGTTGGGCCTTGCAGGGTATTACTGGGGGTATTGGTTGGGGGGTTTGGTTGAGAAAAGAAAACCCCTGGCCACAAAAAATGGCAAGGGGGGCTCTTGTTTCAGATTTTTGTTTGTGTCAGATTATGTCAGCCACCCTTTGTCAAGTACCTCTGAGATTTTTATTGAGGATGCTCCGGATATTTTCTTCGAAAGAACGAAATCAATAGCTGCGTCACTACTATAAAGCTTCTTTTTAGCTTCGTTACTAATCAAAACTTTAAAATAACCGTTTCCCAAAGATTTAATTTTCTTTTTTGTCATTTTCAAAAAACCTCTACACCATGAAACTTCCAATAAGTGTTGCCATTGATGTGACTATATCATAATTTGTGGGCTTGTCGAAACCCGTCTTTTCAACTGACATTTTACTGTCAATTGACAGAATTCCAATAGGGTTCTCAAGACCTGTATCATTCGGCCTATATATTGGCGCTGATAATACGGAATTGATATGCTTTGTGATCTCAATATGAGTTGCTGGCATGCCGGTAATTGATGTAGGAGCAGTCTTTTTATCATAATAAACAACATCATTTTCTATCAACGCATTCCCTGAAGCTCCGAAATCTTTATAGACAAGTTCTTTTTCCGCTGCTGGATATCCAGGGGTTGAGTATCGAATTTTCAAATTATTGACCATTCTAAAGCGCCACTTTCCAATTCGAAGTTTCCTACTCCGTTTCAAAACACATGCTCGAAGATTGTAGCGACCAGGTTGTTTAATTTTGTATGCCTTTAATAAGGCGTCTAGAAGGAATGTAGAAATTAGTACCTCTGCAGTCTTTGCTCTTACGCGAAATCCCGGCATAGTTATTTGAGGATATACTCTTCTCCCATCAAGAACCCGGTAGATCAATGTATTGCTTGGGAGGTGAGTGAATTGAGATCCTCGCCCAGGGGCTCGGGGATCAAGAAGGCAACTGTAATGCCAATTGCAGCCACACAGGCCAGAACCCGAAACCCAAATTGATAAGTTTGCAGGAGGTTAGGTACATTTAAACCTCCGCGATATCCCTGTGCCAACATAAGGCCAAGAAGTGGAGGCGCTACCGCACTGCCAACAAAGCGTAATGAATTGAATAACCCTGACGCAAGACCAGCCCTCGCAGCGCCCAGCGCAGATAGAGCTCCCTTTGCAAGGGGAATTAAAGTTATCCCTGCACCAAGGGAAGCGATCAGCATTCCTGTTACAATCGCCACCATCCCTGTTTCTAGCGACGCAAACCCCAGCATCAGAAAACCCACCGCCTGTAAGGACAACCCAATTGATGCACTATTTCGGTATGCCCAACGATCGGCCATATATCCACCACCAACCATTCCTACGAACATCGGGGCGGTATATAACAACATCATCGTGCCGATAGCAATAGGTGAATATCCGAGAACATCGGCTAGAAATAAAACCAGAATAAAGCGCCCGCCATCAAGAACGGCCATACGCAAAGTTGCCACGAGGGAAGGTGTCAAGAATGCCCGATTCCTGAAAATATCAAGATCGATAAAAGGATCAGCATTCCTGGAAGCGTTCCAAAACAAAACGAGAATGGAAACAAGCGAAAATCCCCAGAACGACAAATTGATAGGGGAGAACATAGGAAAGAGGCTTTCGGTTGTCAGAGCCAGGAGAATACCTACGATCGCGCCGGACATAGAAATCGCGCCAACCCAGTCAAATCCTGTCTCCGGTTTTTCATTTTCATCTCTCTTCACCAATCCCCCTACGCCGAATATAGCTAGAACACAAATCACACTAATGATGATGAAGGTTTGCTGCCATCCAATCCACTCGATGATCGCACCTCCCCCCACAGTGCCCAGTATCATACCGATTGGCGCCGATGAATTTATGATACCTAATGCTCGGCCGCTGTTTGATGCCTTGAAAGAATTAGAGACCATTGCCATCATGAGAGGAAAACTCGCGGCCCCAATGCCTTGAAGGAAACGTGCCACCACCAACCAGAGGAAGGTGGGAGCCACAGAAGCAATGATCGAGCCCAGTAGAAAGAAACCGAGACCAAGGAGGATCAATTCTCGCTTGCCAAGTTGATCCCCGAGGCGGCCAAAAGTCGGCATTAGCGCGATACGTGGAAGAACCATGCTGGTGAGTGCCCATGGGAGTAGATCAACGGACAAATGGAATTCCTTTTGAATCGACGGTAGCGCTACCCCCAGAACGCCGTGGTTCAGCAATACAATGAATGTTGGCATCATCAAGGCGCCCAAAAGCAAACGTTCTTGATTAGTGAAGCCCTTATGGGATTCGCTGACATTTCTACGATCGCCCAGATCCACTCCTAATCTCGTCATTATGTATAAAAAAATCCAAAGAACCTTCGTTTGTTATCGATCCCGCTCCAGAATACCAATGCGTCACTAAGGGTAGCTGGCTGATCCCGAAATTGCCTTCTGTAGCGCCAAGAAATTTAGCGCTGTTCGGGACTGATCCCGATTTACCGACAACCCGTAATCCTATGAAACACATCAATCCATCAGGTGACAAGCCACTTCGCGTTTTTCTGCCTCACGATCCGTAAGAGCGAATACAATTATTACTTCAGCCACGTTACCATTGGAAATGAAGCACTTCCGACCGTTTAATAAATATGTATCACCTCGTAATTTTGCTGTTGTAGTGATAGCCGTTAGGTCTGAACCCGCTCCAGGCTCTGTGAATGCGAAAGCACACAGCTTTTCCCCATTCGCGAACGATGGGCAATATTTAGCCTTTTGATCTTCATTTCCCGCGAACAAAATTACCTCAGCCCCAAGAGCTTGTACCTGGAGAATTAATGATGACGAGACACACACTCTAGCGATCTCTTCAACAGCAATGCAAAGCGATAAGTGGTCAGGTCCGCTTCCACCGAGATCCTCTGGGAAAATAATGCTAAAAAGACCCATTTCTTGAATTGCTTCTTTGTTGTCCCACGGAAACTCCATGGTTTCATCTATCTCGGTAGCCCGTGGTGCAATTTTTTCCTCAGCCATCCTACGAACAGCGATCCGCAACATACTCTGTTCTTCAGTGAGATTGAACATAACATCTCCTCATATTATTAGCCCTACACCTTTGTATTCTTTCTTCAAAATGAAATAACTGTGTCAAACCTGCCAAATTCCAAATGCTTCATCGGTTAAGCCTCCCCATCATATCTTTAGGGTATCGACGCCCTGCAGCTACCCCCTTGGGTGCGATCTGATCAAGCTGCTGGAGGTCATGGTCGGTAAGCTTGATGTTCACAGCTTTGACATTCTCCTCGAGATAAAATTTCTTCTTCGTCCCAGGAATCGGTATAATGTCCTGTCCTTGGTGAATGAGCCAAGCGAGTGCGAGTTGAGCAGGACTGCAATCTTTCTTATCAGCAAGCTGTTTGATCTGAGTTACGAGCTTTAGGTTTTGAGAAAAGTTTTCTCCCTGGAACCTGGGATTCGTTCGACGTTTATCATCTGGCGCCAGGTCCTTGATGCTATTAAACCGACCGGTTAGGAACCCGCGACCCAACGGGCTATAGGCGACAAAGCCAATTCCCAGCGCTCGACATGTTGGTAAAATCTCGTTCTCCGGATCCCGCGTCCAAAGAGAGTACTCTGTTTGAAGGGCCGTAATGGGATGGACAGTATGGGCACGACGTATTGTACTTGCCGCGGCTTCCGAAAGGCCTATATATCGCACCTTGCCCTGCTTGATGAGAAGCGCCATTGCACCGACGGTATCCTCGATTGGCACCTTCGTGTCAACTCGATGCAGGTAGTAGAGGTCAATCACCTCCACTCCAAGCCTTTGTAGACTGGCGTGACAGGCCTCCTGGACGTACTTAGGGCTTCCGTTGAGTTCTCGGAATCTTCCATCTGGTCCCCAGACGTTCCCAAACTTGGTGGCCAGAACGACCTCCTCACGTCTGCCTTTGATCGCCTCACCTACTAATTCCTCGTTACGCCCCATTCCGTAAATATCTGCCGTGTCGAGCAGGTTAATCCCAAGATCCAACGCCCTGTGGATCGTGGCGACGGATTCCCGATCGTCGCGCCCGCTGTAGAATGCAGACATGCCCATGCATCCAAGACCCAACGCGGAAACCTCCGGTCCACAAGTTCCAATCGCTTTTCTTCTCATAGATATACCTCTTTTCGCAATCGTTTATAACGCCTGCCAGAAAACCTTTAAAGTCCCCTACTGGTCACGGGAGACCAATCCTTTTTGTGTTTTACAAATCAGTCTCATCGCTGTTTCTGAGATCCATCCTGTCAGTATCCAACCCGGAACGATTCCGTCAGATTCTTGACCGACCGAATGGCGCTGAGCGCCGCTAGATAGCTCGTCTTTGGGTTGGTTGGTGATGGAAATAAAATAAATTCCATATGCAGTTCCCCGAAAACGCCTTGGACGTCAATTCGATGGGTGTTCTGGGTAGCGCGTGGATCGGCTATCAGCCTGACCTTTGTTCTACCCAGACCTATTC
>DAOUDJ010000203.1:0-3462 GCA_034430795.1 Anaerolineales bacterium
GCTCCTGTAAATCTCGTTACGCCGAACGCAGCAGATGCTCTCAACTCCAACTGGGAAAAACCCGTTCATGATGTGCTCGGCGAGTGGGCTACGCGTATGGTCCTCAACGAATATCTGCCGATAGACCAGGCGTCCTTGGCAGCCGAGGGCTGGGGCGGTGACCTGCTCTTGTTTTTCTATCAAGAAGACGGCGTCGAGGCTTTAGCATTAATTACGCAATGGGACACTATGCGCGATGCGCATGAGTTCTCCGCTGCCTTCCGTGAATACGGGCTGGCCCGTTTCGGAGATCCCGAATTTTTTTCCAGCACTTCAGTACAGTGGGCCTATGAAGCCGGCGTCTCCTTCTTCGAGCGTGTCTCTAACCAGACGCTCTGGATCCTCGCTCCTGACGAACAGACGATGGAGGCCCTGCAGAAGGCAATCCCGCTTCCGGTGCGGACGAACTCGTGACGAGACCCCTGGACATCTCTCGCATCCAGGCGATCTGTTTTGACCTCGACGGCACACTCATTGACACAGACGACAAGTACGTCGAGCGTGCTGCCCGGTGGCTGCGCCCCATCTCCCGTATCCTGCCCGACAGCAATCCAGATGCTCTTGCCCGCCGCATTGTCATGCTCGTTGAGACCCCTGTTAATGCATTGCTTGGCTGGTTTGATCGCTTCAAATTAGATGAAGTTTTAGGACCACTGCTGGACAAACTCCACCGTTCACGCGGCCTCGCTGCCGTGGAGGAAATACGCTTGATCCCCGGCGCTCTTGCCACGCTGGAGCGCCTTGTCCCTCATTTTCCTCTCGGCATTGCGACATCCCGCGACCGCTGGAGTGCGGCAGCTATCCTGGAAACAGAGCACCTGAGTCGCTTCTTCCAGAGCGTGGCGGCTGCCCGAACGACGCTCCGCGCGAAACCACACCCTCAGCCAATCCTTTGGACTGCTAATCAGCTAGGCGTTCCTCCAAACTCCCTGCTCATGGTTGGTGACACAACCGTCGACATCCGCGCCGGGCGCGCCGCTGGCGCACAGACGGTTGGTGTTCTCAGTGGTTTTGGCGAAAGGCAGGAACTCGAAGAAGCCGGCGCGGATGTCATTCTAGAAAGAGCCCTGGACCTCGCCGATCTCCTTCTTGATGAGAAAATCGATGCCTGATGGACTCTGTATTGGCTCATCGAGGACATCGTTCTGAGGCGCGCAGTGCCGGTGAATCTCCCTCCTGGCCAAGAGCGCCCTTCGGTTCTAGGAACGAGATTCTACACCAGGCTCAGAAAGACCTCCCATCATGGCTTGTTAGGCTTAGCGCTAGTTACCTGGAGTAAAACGTGAGCGAATCACAAACCCATGCAGTTACAGGGGCCTATGGATACTCAGGAAAATATATTGCCTGGAAATTATTGGAAAAAGGTCATTCTGTAATCACGTTGACCAACTCTCTTCACCGCTCAAACCCCTTCGGAAAGCAGATTCGAGCCTACCCTTTCAGTTTTGCTAACACCACGAAACTGGTTGATTCATTGATGGGGGTGTCTGTTCTTTACAACACCTACTGGGTTCGCTTCAATCACAAACTGTTCCGCCATGAAGATGCTGTTAAGAATACTTTGGTTCTGTTTGCTGCCGCCAAGGCGGCAGGGGTCAATCGGATTGTTCACATAAGCATAACCAACCCATCGGAGAACTCTCCTCTAGAGTACTTCCGCGGGAAAGCAAGACTCGAGAAGGCGCTTATGGACTCAGGGCTTTCATATTCCATACTTCGCCCCACTGTCCTGTTCGGCAAAGAGGACATCCTTATCAATAATATTGCCTGGCTGCTGCGAAAACTCCCCTTTTTTGGCGTGTTTGGTGACGGAGAGTATCGTCTCCAGCCGATTTACGTAGACGATCTTGCGCGGATGGCAGTTGATGAAGGAGAAAACAACGAAAATAACATCGTCAACGCCATTGGCCCCGAAACGTTTACTTATAAATCTCTAGTTGAGACCGTTGGAGAGATTATTGGGATGACAAAGCCCATCGTCTCTGTTCATCCAAGAATAGGCTACCTTGCCAGCAAGCTAATCGGACGGCTGGTAGGCGATGTCTTGATCACTCGCGAGGAGATTGAGGGTCTCATGGCTGATCTGCTGTACGTTGATTCCCCTCCAACAGGAGAAACAAAACTGACCCATTGGGCGAGAGAGCACGCCGGGTCGCTTGGAAGAACCTATACGAGCGAACTTAAGCGGAGAAAAGATCGGACAGCGGAATACAAGAGCAATTGAATAGCTTCTACACGCGGGTAACTAACAAGAAGAAAGCCGGATGGTTTTGTCCAATGACCTTGATCTCTTCTTTCAATCTTGCGCTTTTCGCTTTTCAATCGATCCTTTCATCAATATCTCCTGGGGGGACAATGTCTTCCAGCGCTTCACTAACTCTCTCTTTCAGCGTTTTTTTATGAGGCCGGCGCCTGCCTAACGTTTTCAATCTCTCTAAAAGGGTCTCTCCAACGGCTCCAGAGATTCGTTTAAGCGTTTCGCCAGAGATCTTCACCCCTCTCTCGCACCAGACCATCGCTCCGTAGCCTACGGCCACGGTAGTCCCCGCGGCGACGGCAGCAGATAGAATCCAGCCTGGGGGACCTCCAAGTTTGCTCAGTTCATAGAACAGTGTCCTCCCGAGCAAGCCTGCGCCGAAGGTCACGATTAATTCGCTTGCGCTCTTCAGCGTGATCTTCTTTCCATAGATTCGGGCGATCCCCAGCACGAGAGCCGCTTGCACGCCTAATAAGGGTATGAAATCAATGAACGGCAATGGAGTAATCGCAATCGCTGCTGCCGTTGAAGCCGCACGCCCAATCGCTGTCTGTGCCAAATCCCATCGGTAGGCTGGAAGAGCCTTGCCCAATGCCGCGACGATCCCGGGTTCGCTCTTTGCAATCGACAGGAGAATGGAGACCAACCCATTCCCCTTCTTCGCACTCAGGGGAATGATTTGCTCGACTCCAATTCCCAAGCCGGCCGCAGCTCTTCCCAGAACTTCCGGCCTCTCCCTGCCGATCAAGTCCATCTTGTTCAATGTGACGATGATGGGCTTGTCGAGATCACGAAGGTCCCGGAACAACTTCTCCTCCGGTTCCCGTATGCCATGAGTTGCATCAAACATGGCGACAATTACATCTGCATCAGTGGCCACGGCAAGGGCTTTTTCTTTTTCAACTATTCCTACATTTCCAGCTGCATCCGCCCCCGGCGTGTCAATGATGAGAAAAAGGCCGGTGTCTGACTCCTGTGGATCGCGCGTTGTTCCAGGAACAGCGCTCACCTTTGCGCGGTCCTCTTGAGATCGAATTAACTGGTTATAGAGCGTCGATTTGCCAGCGTTCGCAGGTCCAACAATCGCTATCAATCTCTTATCGCCTGCGGCAAATTGGATATGCTCCACTGCGCTCGCAATCAAGGACTTCCACCCTTTTGGCTCC
>DAOUDJ010000204.1:0-18641 GCA_034430795.1 Anaerolineales bacterium
ATTGTCCCCCAAAGGGGGACTGTGGAGGACTCCTCTCCCCTCGCGAAGCACTCAGAGCGCAGCGTGGAGCACACCCCCCGGATCAAACAGCAAGCTCTCAGCTCAAACTAACCATGACCGAATATTTGGAAATATCGTTATCTCGGACTATTTTTCCCACCGAAACGCAATCCGGAGCAGATTGGGCAGAGCCCGGATGTTGATTCGGCTTTATGTTTCAAAGGGACGTCTCTTAAGGGACATTTAGCAGCGCTCACAGGATGTACATGGGAATTCGTCCCACGCCAATGAATAGGGCTTGGATTTATGTGGAGTCAGGAAGCTCTGCTTCCGATCGTGGGCTGCGTTTTTGTTAACGAACTGCAACATATCCTCCCGTAATCGTGTAGTAATGTATAGACATGGAAAATCCCTCCTACCGGAGCCTTGTACTCCGTACGAAGCGTGGTGAACTGGAGGCATATGGCGACTTGGTCCGACGGTATCAGGGCTCAGTCTTCAATGTATGCTATCGCATGTTGGGAGATCCACATGATGCGGAGGATTTAACCCAGGAGACTTTTATTCGTGTGCATTCTCGTCTTGACTCCTTCGATTTTGACCGCCCCTTTATCCCCTGGGCGCGGAGGATTGCGGTGAATCTATGCCTGAACTATATCAACCGAAATCGGCGATATGTACTACCGCTGGATGATGAGTTTGAACCACCAGTTTCTAAGGAACGAAGCCCTGAGCGCGCTCAGGAAGATCGTGAGCGGAAGGCTTTATTGCGGCAGGCAATATGTTTGCTGCCAGCGCATTATCGGGCCGTGATCGAATTGCGGCACTTCCAGGAACTGAGTTATTTGGAGATATCAAAAGCATTGAACATCCCCCTCAGCGATGTGAAGAGTCATCTTTTTCGGGCCCGAAAATACTTAGCACAAAGGTTAACAAAGGATGTCTGAAGATCATAAGCATCATCTTGATGACTGGTTCTTGCAAGAGTATTTGGATGATGTGCTCGCAGATGACGGTCGTGAGAGGCTGGAAGTACATCTGGCGGAATGTGATGACTGCGCCGTAAAGTTCGCGAGCTTGAAATACCTTTATTCAGAGATGGAACGCCTGCCGGATGAGCTGTTGGCGCACGATCTCTCAGCGAGAGTTGTCCGCTCCCTTTCGCAGAAGGAGGATAGAAAGCCGACATTGCAGCAGGTATTGGCGGCTCAGCTCGCCGCCGCCATCATCGTGCTCCTCGCCAGCTGGCCAAGAATCTCCCTTGAAATTGGAAGCATGTATTCTCTCGTGCAGCTCCTCGAACCACTGCGAAAATTCGCGGACCTATCCGCACTAGGAATCCTTCTCGTGAGAGAGTTCCTCAACTGGATTCAGGCTCAGTGGATCGCCACGTTTTCCATGCCGGCGACAGATTGGCCGATCACGGGACTTCCGCTCGCCCTGGCGGTTGGTGCGATGATTTTGCTCTGGCTGTTGGGCAATGGATTCCTGCTCCGGCAGCCAGCGAATGGACGTATTCAGCAGTGAGAAACTCTCGTTATTCTCAGCCCAAGTGCTCTTTGGAAGGGCAGGAATTCGCTTTGATGTTACCTGGTAACACAATCCTATATTGAAATATTAAGGAGGCGTACGCTATGAATGAACCAACTCTTCTTCTACTGGTGGTTTTGCTAGGCTTCTGCCTGGTTGCGTTCTTTATCACCCTCGAAGCACTTTTCGGAGGGTTTGTCGGGGGTATCACGCGATCAGCAGAGGAAAAACCAGGCAAAGCGTTTTGGGTCGGATTGGTCAACACGGTCTTCCTGATTGCGATTGCGATGGGCTTGATAAGCCTGGGTGAAAACTCTGTACTTGGCCTCGTGCTCGGTGTACCAGGATTCGCCATCGGTATTTTCGTCGCCGCGGGTATAGTTTTTGGCCTCACGGGGATGGTGCGCTTATTCGCCGGGCTGGCGTTCCCAGGGAAAGAGGGATTGAAGTCGCAAGCATCAGGGGCCGGGGTGTTAATCCTGGCTTGCTTACTACCCTTTATTGGCTGGTTCGGTCTTTTTCCCTATCTCGCTTTCCGTGGATTTGGAGCTTTCATCCTTCATCTCATGGAGCGCTACCGTGCGAATCGTATGAAGAAGCAGGAGGCGTCACTAGCCTGATTTGAGTTTGCAAGACCGGAAGAAGTGAGTGCTTGATTCTAAAGATTCAAGAGATCGAGATAAACGAAGACCGCCTCGAACGACATGAGCGCATGTCCCCGAGGCGGTTTTATTTCTTCAGCTAAATTTGCTGTTCTGATGGAGCAAGGCAACGGAGCGGCGCTGGTGGCAAATCCATCTACGGCTTGGTTTGGTCTTGATTCCAGGCGAGGAATACTTCAAGTATCTTCAAGTTCTGCCACAAATCGGTATCCTCATGGTTGGTCAATTCAATATCCACTGCTGCGATGCCTTGCAGTGAAGCCCAGTCGATGAGTTGACCGGTGTACTGGCAGCCAGTCTCAATCGGTGGGTAGGCGTAATCACTCACTTTTGAGATGGTTTCTGCAAGGCTGATAGAAGCGGGATCCGGCGGCTGACCACCGGGGAAGATGCCCAATACTGCGCTGTGGTAGGAGATCAACGCTTCGATCTGGTACGTCAATAAGAAATTCATCAAGGCGCGCGTCTCAGGTTCGGAAGCTGGATGGCTCCCACCTGAAACGTAGGTGTAGGTCCAGCATCCTTCTAGGGGCCAAGTTGACTGCCAATATGCTGGCCAATTTCGATTCAGGTCAACGAGGTTCTCGTTGGTCCTTCCCTTATAACTATCCGATCTGGTTTCTCCATCGGGGTTAAGCGAGCGCAGGATGTACAGCGTGACTGTGGCTGGGATCAAATCCGGTTTTGCTGTGAGGACCTGGATCAACTCGTCTGCAAGTCGTATCGTGTTCCCTTCATAACCGCCATGAATGCCGGCGATGATCAACCTCCGAGAATCTCCGGAACCGAATTCGAAGACTTCCAAATCCCGACCAGCAACGGAGGTGCCAATGGCGATTGGGCCGTGAAGGAAGGGGCTTGGTGTCGGTGCTACTGTTGGGGAAGAAGCCGGGGTGGGGGTGGCGACGGGCTGAGGGAGCGCTGTCGATTCCTGGGGGATTGTTGAAAAGGAGTTCTGTTCGAGTTGTGCAGACACAAAGGTGGAGGTTGGGGGAGGAGCCGATTGTATGCTCGAGCACCCGCTGATCAGAAGGATGGAGGGCATGATCACCATGGCCAGGAAATCATGAGCCGCATTTTGGATTGGTTGGCATGGAATGCAACCAGGTGAGTCAATTTGAGTAGAAGTCGATATCGTCATATACTCTCTTTTTAGCACAGAAGCTGCGAGATGTCTTCCCGCTGTGAGGAAAATAGATTCCAACAATCGCGATCTATTGTCTCTTTCCATCTTAGATTTCTAATGTTCTTACAAAAACCCTTCGATCCGGGTTAATGGTAGTCAAATCATCGGCCGTTTGCTACAATTGACGAGGTTAGTCTGACCGTTCTCTTTAACTGAGATATTAATGCCCCTAAAGACTGGAAGCTTACTCCGCCATCGTTATCGCATAGAAGGTATCTTGGGCCAAGGTGGTATGGGAGCTGTTTATAAAGCCTTCGATATCAACCTCGGCGTCGCTGTTGCGGTGAAGGAAAACCTATTCACGACGGAAGACTATGCACGCCAATTTCGCCGTGAGGCAACCATCCTTGCCAGTCTGCGTCATTCCAATATGCCGCGCGTCACGGATCACTTTGTAATAGAAGGTGAAGGCCAGTATCTGGTAATGGATTTCATTAAGGGGGTGGACTTACGTGAGCGGCTTGAGAAGCAAGGATCCATCTCTGAGGAGGAGGCGCTGCCGTGGTTCCTCGAGACCTGCGATGCGCTTGCTTATCTGCATAGTCGGAATCCGGCGATTCTGCATAGGGATCTGAAACCCGGCAATATCAAGATCACGCCCGATAATCAGGCGATGCTCGTTGATTTTGGTTTGGCGAAGATTGTAGAAAAAGGGAGTGCGACGACGACCGGGGCGAAGGCGATGACACCGGGATTTTCGCCGCCCGAGCAGTATGGAACAGGGAAAACTGATTCGCGAACTGACGTGTATTCGCTGGGTGCCACTTGCTATGCTGTTCTAACCGCGACGATACCTGAGGACTCGCTAGAAAGGGCAATGGGGCGTGATAAATTAACCCCCATTCGGAAACGGAACCCTAAGGTTAGCATCGCGCTTGCGGATGTGATAACTAAGGCGCTTGCTGTGGATCCATCCGAACGGTATCAATCCATCGCCGAATTCGCTTCAGCACTGCAATCGGCCTCTCGATCCAGGCACCCGACAATCGTTCGTGATTATCATAATCTGCAGCAAACGGTGGTTCCGATAGCCGTTGATGATACGGATGGTACAGAGCCCGTAATCTCTCGTCGAATTCGAAAACGCAGCACCCCCAAATTATTAGTGGTTAGCTTAACTGCGATCATTATTCTGACAGGAGTGTTCATAACGGTCCCTGATCTTGGTTCGAAGCTACTCGGGATCTTCTCTCAATCTCCCACGCAACCTGCTTCCGCCACTTCTGATGGTGTCGAAACGATTGATCCGGGCGCTTCACCAACTCAAATTCTTGCTATCCTTGCTCCATCTTCAACACCTATATTAGCCGGGACGGATACACCGTCTGTGGTTGCAGGCGAGGCGACAGCGACACCATTTTCACTTCCCACGGCGACGTCTACAGGCGGCGGGCTCGGCCAAATTGCACTCGCTTCCAACCGGGATGGTCGAGCGCAAATCTATCTTATTAATATGGACGGAGCTGACATTAAACAACTTACGCATACCGGAGAGGGTGCTTGCCAGCCGGCCTGGTCACCAGCGGGTGATAAGCTTGTCTTCACTTCACCTTGCCGCGCTAATCAGGAGCAATATCCGGGATCGAGTTTGTGGCTGATCGAGGTCGACCCCTTCGGCAATGCATCGGATCCTAGACAATTGCACACGGCCCCTGGGGGCGACTACGATCCTGCCTGGGATCCAAACGGCAATCGCATTGCTTTCACATCACTCCGGACCAATCGCCCACAAATCTTCACCATGGATCTTGACGGCGAGAATATCAAGAATCTCAATGACGACCTGGCCTACAACCGCCTGCCTGAGTGGTCGCCTACGGGGGCTCAAATAATCTTCGCGAGCTCAGCAAGTGGGATAACTGAACTCTGGATCATGCCCGCGCAAGGTGGTGGGGCCGAGAAGTTCTCTGCCGGCGACACACAACGAGACACATACGCGGCATGGTCACCGGATGGCAGTTTGGTCCTGTACCAGCGTGTTGTGGGCGGGCTCTCTAGACTGGTCGTGGCGCCGTTCGAAGAAGCGGGGTATCGAGTGATCAGGGTTTGCCCCGAAGGACCACTTGCGTCACAGCCTATGGCGGAGCCAAGCTGGTCTCCGGACGGGCAGTGGATTGTGTTTGAAGCTTGGCCAGATGGTGAAAATCACGATATCGCGATCATCAGCGTGACCTGTACAAATTATGGGGAAATTACATCTCACCCGCTTTGGGATTTCGACGCCGCTTGGCGTCCTTCCCCTTGAATTTTCGCTTGAATTCTTGAAACCAACCATCGTCTGGTTTTTTCTAAATTAGGACAAGTGTCAGGTAGTCCATGGCACGTCCGCACTTGAAGGTTGTCTGTTTATTGGACCATAATCAATGTGCGAAGATGGCAAAGAACCCTACTCGACCAGCTCGTAGAAGAGTGGATCGTGCGTCTTCACCAATTCACTTAAGTACAGGAATCAAAAGGAGTGGAACATGACGGCAAAGATCATTGATGGAAAAGCAATCGCGGCTGAACTTCGCGAAGATGTCGCCAAGGGTGTGAAGGAATTAATCGCTGCAGGGGGAACTAAACCGGGGCTGGCGACAGTGCTTGTTGGTGATAATCCGGCGTCCCATACCTACGTGCGCATGAAACGTAAAGCTAGCGCAAAGGCAGGTATTGAATCTTTTCACCATGAACTGCCCGACGACGCTTCCCAGGAAGAAGTCGAGAAACTGATTCAAACGCTGAATGCAGATCCCAAGGTGCACGGGATCCTTGTCCAGCTTCCGCTTCCGGCAGGTCTGGATGAGGAGCAGATTCTGCGAACAATCAGCATCGAAAAGGATGTTGATGGTTTTCACCCGGTGAACATAGGACGTCTGGCACAGAAGGGCCGCGAACCGCTCTTCGTCCCCTGCACACCGGCTGGATGCTTGATCCTGCTGGAGAAAGCGGGAGCGCAGATAGAGGGAGCAAATGCGGTTGTTGTAGGCCGATCGAACATCGTCGGTATGCCAGCCGCCCTGCTGTTGGTGAAAGCCAACGCTACAACCACCATCTGCCATTCCCGCACGAGAGATCTACCCGCTGTCTGCCGAGAGGCGGATATTCTCATCGCTGCCATTGGTAGGGCAGAGATGATCCGTGGTGATTGGATCAAGCCCGGTGCATACGTTATTGACGTCGGGATGAATCGCGTGGATGATCCCAGCCGCGAAAGGGGGTATCGTCTGACGGGTGATGTAGCCTTCGACGAGGCCAAAGAAGTCGCAGCGGCAATAACCCCTGTTCCTGGCGGTGTTGGCCCAATGACTATCGCCGGTTTGCTCGCAAACACACTCCGTTCTGCTCAACGCACTTTGCCCTGAGCACAAATCGCACATAGGAATACTCGCCGTCCTGATAAAGGGCGGCGAGTTTGCTTTAAGTATGACAATTATCTGCCCCGGCTATGTTGTCTGACAATTGACGCATTTAAGCGGTAATGATAGACTCGCCATGTCACTCCCGGGAGGGCTGATGGCGACGTTATTAATCCGCAATGCCACGCTTCTAGTCACGATGGATGGTCAACGGCGTGAGATCCCAAATGGAGGTTTTTACGCCGAAAACGGCTGGATCAAGCAGGTTGGTCCTACGGGTGAGCTTCCTAAGAAAGCCGATGAAATCCTGAATCTCGATGGACATATCGTTCTCCCTGGTTTGGTCAATACACATCATCATCTGTACCAAACACTCACCCGTGTTATTCCTCAAGCGCAGGACGCTGATCTTTTCAGTTGGTTAAAAACTTTATATCCCATCTGGGCTGGGCTTACCCCGGAAGCCATCCATGTATCCACCCAGTTAGGTCTGGCGGAACTGGCATTATCTGGTTGTACGACGGCGTCTGATCACCACTATATATTCCCGAACGACTGTCGACTCGATGATCAGATCGAAGCGGCTCAAACCATCGGGTTACGCCTGCACGCCAGCAGGGGTTCCATGAGTCTGGGTGAAAGCCAGGGCGGGTTACCACCCGATAGTGTAGTGGAGACGGAGGAGTTTATTCTCAGGGATACACAGCGGGTGATCGAGACCTATCATGACCCCGATCCTGGAGCGATGGTCAGGATCGTCGTTGCCCCCTGCTCGCCGTTCTCCGTTACGCCGGATCTCATGCGGGAGAGCGCGGCTCTTGCTAGATCTAGCGGCGTTCAACTCCATACGCACCTGGCGGAAACAGTAGATGAGGAATCATTTTGTATAGACAAGTTCGGGCATCGCCCCCTGGCATATGTTGAGATGCTGGATTGGGCCGGGGAGGATGTCTGGTTTGCGCATGCCATCCATATCAACCCCGAAGAGGTCGATCGGATGGCGGATGGCGGTATGGGTGTGGCGCATTGCCCATCATCCAACATGCGCCTCGCCTCAGGAATCGCGCCCATTCGCCGTTATTTATCTCGAGGGGTGAAGGTCGGTATTGGCGTTGATGGTTCCGCAAGCAATGATAGTTCTCATCTTATCGCAGAAGCGCGTCAGGCGTTGCTGCTCTCACGGGTTGGAGCCGCTGTAGCTCCAGAGATCGATGGTGAGCAGCCATTGCTTACTGCCCGGCAGGCTCTCGCCCTAGCTACCGTCGGAGGGGCGGAGGTCCTGGGGAGGGATGATATCGGAGCGCTTCAAGAAGGTATGTGCGCGGATTTCATCGCCATGAAATTAGACCGGGTTGACTTTTCGGGCGCGCTTCATGATCCTGTAGCTGCGATGCTCTTCTGCAACCCTGTGCAGGTCGATTACAACTATGTCCATGGCCGACCGGTAGTTTCTGACGGGAAGCTTCAGACAGTCGAACTTCCATCGCTGATAGAGACCCATAATCGTGTGGCATTAGATCTGGCGAATAGGGATTGAGATTTTGAATCCATATCTTGCATGGTGAAAGAGATGAAAATGGACCCCAAAAGTTTGAGCGAATTGAGCCGATCACTCGTCGACGTCGCCATGGGCAGAAAACCGGCGGATATCGTCATCCGCGGCGGCCGCTGGGTATGCGTTCAATCCGGGGAGATTCTCCCCGGGTTCTCTGTTGCGATTTTGGGAGAACGCATTGCCTTTATAGGCCAGGACGCGAGTCACACCATTGGACCAGAGACACGGGTGATCGAGGCTGAAGATCGCCATATTGTCCCCGGCCTGTTGGATGGTCATGTGCATGTTGAGTCGGGCATGATTACTGTTGGAGAATTTGTCCGCGCGGTGGCTCCGCGCGGCACGACAGGGATGTTCATCGATCCGCATGAGATCGCAAATGTCTTCGGGCTTGAGGGTGTGCGTCTGATGGCGGATGAGGCGGCTGTGCAACCTATTCATGTGTGGGTCCAGGTCCCATCTTGCGTGCCATCCGCCCCTGGCTTGGAGACCCCCGGCGCTGCGATCGGCCCCGAGGAGATTGCTGAGGCGTTATCCTGGCCGGGGATCATTGGGTTAGGCGAAATGATGAACTTCCCAGGGGTCTTCAACAGCGACGAGAAGATGCACCTGGAGATGGCGGAAACCCGCGCTGCAGGAAAGGTCACCGGAGGGCACTATGCCTCTCTCGATCTGGGAACGCCGTTCCACGGCTACGTTGCCGGGGGACCGGAAGATGACCACGAGGGCACCCGTCTGGAGGATGCGCTCGCTCGCGTCCGCCAGGGTATGAAGGTAATGATGAGGCTCGGGTCAGCGTGGCATGATGTGGCGAGTCAGGTGCGAGCTGTCACGGAAGAGGGTCTCGACCCTCGACATTTCCTCCTGGTGACCGATGACATTCACTCCGGGACCTTAGTGCATGATGGGCACATGGATCGTGTCGTGCGACATGCAATCGGGCAGGGGCTGGAGCCGATTACCGCTATACAGATGGCGACGCTCAATACAGCGGAGCATTTTGGCCTCGCTGGCGATATGGGACAGATCGCTCCCGGGCGGTATGCAGACATACTGCTCATAGGCGAGCTGGAATCATTTGATGTAGATATGGTCTTCGCACGTGGCAAGCTCATCGCCGAGGATGGCGAACTCCTGGTGGATATCCCCGATTTTGTATATCCACCTGAGGTGAAAGCCTCCGTCCGCCTTGGAAAAGAACTCAGCGCAGAAGATTTTTCTGTGGATGTGTCCAAAGATGGTGTGTTTACCGTCAATGTTATTGGCGTCATTGAGAACCAGGCTCCGACGCAACATCTTAAAATGGAAATGAAAGCGGTAGACGGAGCGATCGCGGTTGATATCAAGCAGGATCTCGCCAAGGTCGCACTTGTTGAGCGTCACCAGGCTACGGGTGAAGTTCAAGTAGGGTTTGTCCACGGTTTTGGATTCGACCGCCCCTGCGCAATCGCCTCAACCGTAGCCCATGATTCACACCATATGATCGTCGTCGGGACGGATGAGGCGGATATGGCCCTGGCTGCCAATCGGCTCGCGGAAGTAGGCGGTGGGCAGATCGTAATCCGTGAGGGGAAAACTGTCGCCTTGGTGGAGCTGCCGATCGCGGGCTTGATGTCGGAAGAACAGGCAGAGATCGTCGCTGAGAAGGCAGAACGCATTCTCGATGCATATAAAGAATGTGGCTGCAACTTGAATAATGCCAATATGCCACTCAGCTTTCTAGCACTCGTTGTTATTCCCGACCTGCGCATCTCCGATAAAGGTCTCATCGACGTCAACCGGTTTGAGGTTATTCCTGTGGTTGAAGACGGGGAGTAAGCTCTCCGAAGATCGGCCCCACGGGGCTGACTACGCGAGTGAAGAAATGAGTCGAATGGAAATACAGGAAGAAACGAAACGCCGCCCTCTTTACCAAAGAACCGCAGAAGCTCTTTCTGAGATCCTTGAGAGCGTCGAACCAGGGACGTACCTTCCGTCTGAACCCAAGTTAGCCCGCAGCCTTGGGGTTTCGCGCGCCACGCTGCGCGAGGCGATGCGAATCTTCGAGCGGAGAGGGAGGATCGTACGCCGCCAGGGTGTGGGCACGTATGTGACTCAGCTGCCTCATGTGATCGACACCGGGATCGAAACTCTGGAGAGTATCGAGCGGCTCGCCGATCGGATCGGCCTTGCTGTCGAGACAGGGGACCTGGAAATCCGCAAAAGGACCGCTACAGAGGAAGAACTGAAGCGATTTAGATGGGAAAATGGCCTTCCGTTGGTCGAAATCTCGCGAGTGATTCTTGCTGAAGGCAGACCTGTCGCCTTCCTTATTGACATTCTTCCGGAAGAACATCTGCCGGAGGATATCAAATCGGGTGAATTCCGGGGTTCGGTCCTCGATGTCCTGCTTCAGCAAGATGAACCTGAACTGTGGCAATGTCTAACAGATATCACCGCAGTCTCGGCCTCCCCGGAAGTCGCCCGTCACCTGAAGATTCAGCGTGGGGAGGCTTTACTGTTCTTCGAAGCCTGGCTTTATTCAAGAGAAGGAGAAGTTATCGACCACACATACAGTTATTTCTTGCCTGGCACCTTTCGCTTTCATATTAATCGTCGGGTGCCTTGAGCGTGAAGCAGGAAGGGTTTTTAAAATAATGGGTTTATTAAACCACGAATATTCGATCATCAAAATGAAGGAGGAGTAGATTCATGCGCAGCTTTTCAGGACGAGATATACTTTCCCTAAAAGGGTTTGAGCGGGAAGAGTATTTCCGAATTTTCGAAGTGTGTGACCGTTTGGCGCCGTTTGCACGCGATAGGCGCAATACCGACTTGCTCTCAGAGAAAACGCTTGTTACCGCGTTCTATCAACCCAGCACCCGCACCCGTCTGGCTCATGAAGCAGCGATGATCCGCCTGGGCGGGCAAGTGACGGGTTTTGCCGATGCAAAGATGACCCGTGCCGGGGATTTTTATCGAGAATCCATCAAGGACACCGTGAAAATGCTGGAGTTCTACGGTGATGTGATCGTGATGCGGCATTTTGAACAGGGTGCGCCGCATGAAGCCGCGAGATGGGCTTCCATTCCGATCATCAACGGCGGTGATGGCTGGGGGGAACACCCGACTCAGATTCTCACCGACCTTTATACTGTTCATCAGGAGAAAGGCCGTCTCGATGGACTCCGCTGGCTGGCTGTTGGCGATATGCGCATGCGAACGATGCACTCATTAGCCTATGGCCTGACCCAATTTGATTGTCCGATCACTTTCGTATCCCCGCCTGAGATGTCTCTTACGGATGAATTTAAAGAAGAGCTTAATCAACTCAGTCTCGATTTCACTGAGGCAGAGCATGTGGAGCAAGCGATAAGTGAAGCAGATGTGATCCTGGTTGAGCCGGTCGTTCAGCCTGATTACACCAAATCGCGTGACGAACGAGACGGTGACGTCGGCTTGACACCCGCGAATTACAAGATCACGCGTGAATTGCTGTCCAGTAAAGCCAAGTCGGACGCAATCTTATTGCACTCACTGCCGCGGATGGATGAGATTCCTCCCGATGTTGACGGCACACGTTGGTCTCGTTACTGGCTGGAAGCGTTTAACGGTGTGGTCATGCGCATGGGGCTGCTTGCCCTCGTCCTTGGCAAGATGGAGTGAGCGTACCGATTATCAAAGGCATGAGGAACATAAAATTGAGTCGAATAGCTGGTGAAGATAATAGTGTGAGAGGTGAGTTCAAACACCCTTGTTAAATCAGGAGGCTCGAACCTACACAAAGCTCACATCACGTCTGAGCTTGGGCCATAATTGACCCACAACTAAATGATAGGAGATGAAATATCCATGCAAACAGATTTACGTGGAAGAGACATCATCGGCGATCTCGATTTTACCCGCGAGGAGGTCGAAACCGTCCTGGATGTGGCTTTTGATCTTAAGCGCAAGCGCGCGCTTGGAGAACCCCATCCTTACTTACGAGACAAAGTCCTGGCGATGCTGTTCTTCTTCTCGAGCACCCGCACCCGTGGTTCGTTTGAGGCGGGGATGGCTCAGCTGGGAGGGCACGCTGCATTTATCGAATCACGGACAACCCAGATCTCTCACGGAGACACCGAGAAGGAGATGGGGGAGATCTTTGGCCGCTATTTCGATGGGATCGCGATCCGGCACGTCGATTGGGGAATTGGAAATCGGTATTTAAACCTGGTCGCTGAGGCCTCGCGCGAGCCTGTCCTCAACATGCAATGCGAGTTTTACCACCCATTCCAAATCCTGGCCGATCTCATGACGATCATCGAGAAAAAAGGCCGGGATCTGCGGAGAAAGAAGATGGTCGTCTCCTGGGCGTATGCATCCTCCTACTTGAAACCTGTCTCAGTGCCGCAATCGCTCATCTTGCAGATGCCCCGCTTTGGTCTTGATGTTGTTTTAGCCCATCCTCCGGAATTCAAGTTGATGCCGGAGATCATGGATCAAGCTATGGCGCAGGCGAAGAAATTCGGCACAGGGTTTGAGGTCGTCGACGATATGAATGAGGCGGTTAAAGATGCTGACATCGTCTATGCCAAGTCCTGGGGACCTTTATTGACGACGACGGATCCAGAGGAAGGGAAGAAAATCCAGGATAAGTATAAAGATTGGATCGCGGATGAGAAGAAAATGGGGCTGGCCAAAGCCGATTCCATTTATATGCACCCGCTCCCAGCCGATCGTAACATCGAAGTCACAGATGGCGTTATCGACGGACCGCACAGCGTCGTGTTTGACGAGGCAGAGAATCGTCTGCATGTGCAAAAAGCCGTCATGGCGTTAACGATGCGTTAATTTGGAGTAATGCGAATGAGCAAATCAGATAGAAGAAAAATTGCCGTAGTCGCTGTCGGCGGGAATTCACTAATCAAGGACAAAGCCCACCGGACAGTTCCTGATCAGTATGCTGCGGCGGGTGAATCTATGAACCACATCGCCGGCATGATCGAAGCGGGTTGGGATGTAGTAATCACGCATGGCAATGGCCCGCAGGTGGGCTTCATCCTGCGCAGAGCTGAACTTGCGCTGCATGAGCTACACCCTGTACCCTTGGATTCGTGCGGCGCTGATACACAAGGGGCAATCGGTTATATGTTTCAGAGAGCCCTCTACAACGAATTCCTTCAGCGAGGGATTGATAAGAAACCTGCGACAGTTGTTACGCAGGTCTTAGTCGACCAAAACGATCCCGCCTTCCAGAATCCCGCCAAGCCGATTGGCTCCTTTATGGATGAGGGGACGGCATCGGAACGGAGTAAGCAAGAGGGCTGGGCGGTCGTGGAGGATGCCGGACGAGGTTGGCGGCGCGTGGTACCTTCGCCGCTGCCGGTCCGCATCATCGAGCAGGATGTGATCCAGTCGTTGATCGAAAATGGTTTTGTGGTCATCGGTGTGGGCGGGGGTGGCATTCCTGTAGTTGAAGATGAAAATGGCGAACTCGTCGGGATTGAAGCAGTGATCGATAAGGACTTCGCCTCGGCATTGCTGGCCAATAGCATCAAGGCGGATCTGCTTCTAATCTCGACAGCAGTGGAAAAAGTAGCGCTGAATTTCAATAAACCGGATCAGCAATGGATCGATCGAATGACTTTGGATGAGGCGAAAAAGCATCTAGCCGATGGCCAATTTGGCAAGGGCAGCATGGAACCCAAGATCCGGGCTATCGTTGGTTTTCTAGAGCGTGGTGGTAAGGAAGCCCTGATAACAGATCCTGTGAATATTGAGCTTGCGTTAGCGGGGAAAACGGGCACTCGAATTGTCGTTTCATAAAGCGCATAAGGCGGAAAAGACATTATAAAGGAGGTGGTTCATCGTAAAAAGCGAGAAAGTCGTCAGCCGAAACGCATTCAAGGAAACTCTAATTAGGAGGAGTTTGAGATGTCAAGAAGTATGGCGTTACGCCTAGCTGTTCTCCTTACCCTGCTGGCTTTGAGCCTTGCAGCTTGCGGCGGGGAGGCACCAGAAGTCGTGGGTGGTTTCGAGATCCCCGCGGTAGAGGAAGGTAAATTCAATATTGCCATGGTCCTGATTGGTCCTCACGACGATGGTGGCTGGTCCCAGGCGCACTTCGAAGGTCTACAATTTGTCGAAGAGAATGTGCCGAATGTCCACATAGCCTATATCGAGAACGTGCCCGAGGGAGCCGACTCGGAGCAGATTTTCCGCAGCCTCTCGCGGAAAGGCTTTGATCTTATCTTCGGCACTTCCTTCGGTTACATGGATCCCATGGAAGTCCTCGCCGAAGAGTTCCCGGATATCATGTACATCCACATCTCGGGCATCAAGTCCAACATGACCAACTTCGGCAACCTGTTCGGTGCTATGGAAAACATGAAGTATGCGGCAGGGATGCTCGCCGGTGCACGGGCCAAGATGGATGGAAACCCGAAGTTGGGTTATATGGCAACTTTCCCAATCCCCGAGGAGATCCGCCTGGGCAACGCGATAGCGTTAGGGATGAAGGTGACCTGCCCGGAGTGCACGCTGGATGTGCGCTGGATCAACACCTGGCATGATCCCATCATCGAGAAAGAGGCCGCAGCCTCGTTGTTCGATGCAGGTGCGCAGGTAGTCTTCACGGGTGCCGATACCCCTGCAGTCGCCGATGTAGCTCAGGAAAAGGGCAAGTGGGGCGTCACCTATGACTGGTACGGCTCATGCAAGATTGACGCCTGCCTGACCGCTCCCTACTGGGTTTGGGGACCGGTATACAAAGATATCGCCGAGGGTGTGATCGCTGGTACCTATTCCCCCGGTTGGGATTACTTTGATGGTGATACCGGAGCGCTCGGTCTATACGGCTTCATGGAGGGTGAGGAGTTGCAACCCGGCGTAGCTGAGCTTCCGGAAGATGTGATCCAGGCTGTTCGCGACCTGGTGGCCGGCACCCTGGTGGGAGAATTCACCCGCTTTGATGTGTTCTCGGGTCCGATCAATGACAATCAAGGCAACCTGATTGTTCCCGAGGGTAAAGCGCTTGAGCAAGTTGACCTGGATGCTTTCCCCGAGTTCGGGCTAGGCTGCGAGTACTGCATGAAGTGGTGGGCTGAGGGCATTACTGGGGAACTGCCTGAGTAGTTCACACAAATGTGAAAAGAATGGGTCGACGCCTATATCAGGCGTCGACTCATCATCTTCGAGAACCCCGTCTGGAATGGAAATCGGAGCTGAGTATGGATGACCATCTCAATGTCGTTGAGTTAAGAGGAATTTCCAAGCGGTTTCCCGGTGTCATAGCGAATGACCGGGTTGATTTCACCTTGCGCTCTGGTGAGATCCATGCCTTGTTGGGCGAAAACGGCGCAGGCAAGAGCACCCTGGTGAATATCCTCACAGGATTGTATAGACCCGATGAAGGTACGATCCGGGTTGATGGTGCGTATGTCGACCTGCGCTCCCCTCGAGATGCCATCAACTATGGGATTGGCATGGTCCACCAGCACTTTATGTTGGTGCCCACTCAAACTGTAACTGAAAATATCCTCCTGGGTCTCGATGAGCCGCGCTTCACCATGAACTTATCTCATTATGATGAAATTATCTCCGATCTCGGGGAGCAGTATGGTCTCCAGGTCGATCCGCGAGCAAGGATCTGGCAATTGTCCGTCGGAGAACAGCAGCGGGTGGAGATTTTAAAGATGCTCTACCGCGGGGCGAATGTACTCATCATGGACGAGCCAACGGCGGTCTTGGCCCCGCAGGAGATTAAAGAACTGTTCACTACACTTCGGGCCATGATTGCCGAGGGGAAATCAATCATTTTTATCAGCCACAAGCTCGATGAAGTCATGGCTATTGCAGATCGGATTACGATCCTGCGCAAAGGGAAACTTAGCGTCGAGGGTTTGCTCACAAAAGAGGTAACGAAGCAGGACCTGGCGCGTGAGATGGTCGGTCGCGACGTGCTCTTTCGATTAAATAAGATCGAGAAGGCTCCTGGAGAAACTGTCCTGTCTGTAGAAGGGCTCGAGGCGTTGAATGATAAAGGTCTTCAGGCTTTGCGAGGCGTTTCCTTACATGTCGCGGCTGGTGAGATCGTCGGCTTAGCCGGCGTGGCTGGAAATGGGCAATCGGAGTTGGCTGAAGCGATTACAGGTCTTCGCTCGATCACAAAAGGTAAAGTGGTTGTGCATGGGCAGACCATCATTGAAGGAAGCGTGTCACGGCAACGCAGATCGAGATACGTAAGACAGGTAATCGATGCGGGCGTTTCACATATTCCTGAAGATCGAACCCATGTCGGCACAGCCCCGAACCTCAGCATCACGGACAACCTGATCATGAAGGGTTATCGAGAACCGCCGATCGCGAGAGGGTGGTCCATAGACCACATCTCTGCAAACACACGAGCAGAAACGTTGCGTGAAGCCTATGACATCATCGTGCCGACAGTGGATACACCCGCACGCCTGCTCTCGGGAGGAAATCTGCAACGCTTGATTCTAGCGCGCGAGATCTCCTGCGAGCCGAAGTTAATGATTGCAATGCAGCCAACGCGCGGGTTGGATGTTGGGGCGATCGAATCCGTCCAACACTTGCTGCTCCAGCAGCGTGAGAACGGGGCTGCGATCCTTCTGATCTCAGAGGAACTGGAAGAACTCATCTCACTATCCGACCGCATCTACGTGATCTATGAGGGTGAAATCATGGGGGAAGTTTCAGAAGCCACCCCTGAAACGATCGGTCTTATGATGACCGGGACTCGGCAGGGGGATCTTGTCGAGACGAGGAAGGTGAGTCAATGACGACAAGTCCTTCATCCATACCAGAAGATCGAACCAGAAAACGGTTCCGAATTAGGATTGAGCCCCGCATGGAGCAGCCGGGGTGGCTGGCAGTTATCGTTTCGCTTGGGGCGGTAATCTTTGCATTGGCGCTTGGCGCAATCGTATTAAAGCTCGTGGGAGGGGATCCCATCCGAGCCTATGCTTTCATGGTCAAGGCAGCTTTTGGCAATATCGGCGTGTTCTCCGACACTTTGGTAAAAGCTACACCGCTCATTCTCGTCAGTTTGGCGGCAGTTGTCGCGTTCAGGATGCGCTTGTGGAATATTGGCGCTGAAGGTCAATTCTTCTTGGGTGCCTTCGGGGCAAGTGCAGTCGTACTCACACCTATTCTTCCGCCAGAGACTTCGCCGTGGCTGATGATCCCGGCGATGATGGCCATAGGTATGCTCGCGGGTGCTTTATGGGGATTCATCCCTGGCTACTTGAGAGCGAAATACAACGTCAATGAAATCATATCTACGCTGATGATGAATTACATCGCTGTGGCGTGGAATAACTACTTCATTTTTGGTGTATGGTCAGAAGGCGGATTCCAGATGAGCCGTCAGTTTCCCAAAACAGCCTGGCTGCCGCGATTGACGGACTACTCAACCCAGGTTCCAGCGTTTCGAGGACTTACCATCCACCTTGGATTGGTCATTGGCATCATTTCCGCCGGTGTGGTGTGGTGGATTCTGTACCGCAGCCAGTGGGGGTATGAGATTCGGTTGATCGGAGACAACCCGCGCGCCGCGCGTTACGCAGGGATCAACATCGTGAGGAACACGATCTTGGTAATGATGCTTTCCGGCGCTTTGGCGGCGTTGGGTGGAATGCTTGAGATCTCTGGAGTTGTACACCGCCTTCAGGGTTCGATCTCATCCGGCTACGGCTTCACCGGGATTATCATCGCTTGGCTGGCGAAGCTCAACCCTATCCTGGTCGTTCCGATCTCGATTCTATTCGGAGGGCTGATCCTGGCTGGACGGGAGATCCAACCATCAGGTATTCCGATGCTCATCCAGGGGATCATCTTGGTCTGTCTGATTGGAAGTGATTTCTTATTCCGTAATCGGATTCGGTTCGTACGAGTAGGGCAGGAGGCGTAAACATGGATCCAATCATCATCCTGCAGGCAGGCGTCGCCTCCGGAACAGTTCTTCTATTCGCCACCATTGGGGAGATCTTCACCGAGAGGTCTGGGGTATTGAATCTTGGTCTTGAGGGGATGATGCTCATCGGCGCCATGAGTGCCTATAAAACAGCCTTGGCGACAGGTAATCCCTGGCTCGGAATGATCGTCGGAATGCTCTTCGCCGGCTTGCTGAGCCAGGTCCATGCACTAATCACGATCCAGTTTCAGGCTGACCAGGTTGTAAGCGGCCTGGCTCTGACTTTCCTCGGAACAGGCCTAAGCCTGGTTTTCGGCGAGGGGTTGAGCAAGGCTGGGGCGGTTGCCCTTTTACCCTCGTTTAGCATTCCAGGTCTGGTGAGCATACCGTTCGTTGGCCCTATCTTGTTTGAAAACCAAAACGTGATGGTTTACATAGGGTATCTGTTGATCCCTGTTGCTTGGTATTTCATAAA
>DAOUDJ010000205.1:0-2762 GCA_034430795.1 Anaerolineales bacterium
AGTCGGTTACAAGCCGGAGAGCGCATGCCTGAAGAGGACTTTCACCTCTCTGTCCATGCACGCTTGCAGGCGCACGAGTCAGGAAGCTCTGCTTCCGGTCGCAGGCTGCGCCTGCGCTTTGAGGTGTGTAAGTAAAACCTCCCGCAGGTTTTTATACCCTGCGGGAGGTTAGAAGAATAATCCACCACATCCTGAGCCTGGTCGATGGGTGGGTGGATGAAGACCTGTTGGATGAGATTGCGGAAACGGACTGCGAAAAACCGCGTTTGTGTCTTTCCTCAGTGAGGTCGGATTTCTCCGCGTGAGATACACCTCGTTCCTCACTGTGATAACTCTCTTTCCTTACTGAGGTACGACTGTTTCCTCTGGCAGATAATTGAACACCTCAGTGAGGGATATAACGCAGCTCGCTCAACAGGGAAACGCCGATCATCAAAAGCCAGGTTTCAAAGCAGCGCAGCCTTGGTGTTGCGCCGGTTAGCTCTCCTTCCAAGGCTGGTCGCTAGATCAACGAATGGCGATTTTTTTCGACTTCCGCGTGGACGTTATCGCCGCCATAACGGCTTTGAGCTCAGCTGCCCCGCTTTCCCCCTAGATTGCTACGACTACCATGGATAACCCTTGGCTCCCTGGCAACCCTTCAGCGCCGAGATCTCACCGCAGTGCGCGTTGATGTGCCAGACGAGATAGGCTTCCAGCATCTGACCCACGGTAAGCTCACCAATGGTAGTGTCTATTTTGCGGGATAGATCCTCTGGTGTGAGAGAGGACAACCAGCCCTGAGTTTTCTTCTTGACATTGCCGGCTAATTCGTGCAACTCGGACAGGTCTACTTGAACATCCTGCATTTTTAAAGCTTCCGGTCTACTTTCGATACTTTCGGGGCCGGGCTTCCCCTCTATCAAAAAATTCTGCACAAAATAGTCCACAAAAGTAATAGTATGCGAGTAAATGGCGCCGATGGTACTGGCAACGCCGGGGGGCTTCCAATCGGCTTGCTCCTGGGTTAGGTCGGCAGTAACCAGGCCCAAGATATCAAACGCAAAATCTAACGAGTATTGGGTCAATTCGACAGTGTTCATTATTACTCCTTTCTTAACTTGAGTTTTGACTAATCTCGTTAACGTCAAAAACAATGATACTGGCAAATGCACTTTAACAATCGAGTTTCAGGCAGGAGACACAGCGGGAATTGGCTGTGTCAAACCCTTTCGGATCACCGGAAATCGCTCCCGCGGCTTCCTTGGCTTGCCTTTTGGCCATCCCGGAGGAATTCCGCGCGGTTTAGGTGATGATGCTGGGTTGCCAATCGCGCGAAAAACCGATCCGATGCCTCTTTTCACTCTCCCCGGCGTAAGATCGCTCTGCGGTCGCTGCCAGGGAAGGGGCTGATCCTGCACGATCGGCCTTGCCAGATAGAGCATCCACATCGCCAAGCTTACCAAGGTGCTCCAATGATCAGCAGCTTCCAGTAGTTGAAATTGGGGTAAAGTCCACCACAATCTTTGCTTACGAAAGCGGATACTGGGCTCAATCGGCCAACGATGTTGGTAAGCATGCCATATGGTTTCTGCATTCACATGGATACCCTCGGGCATGATCGCCGGCGCTTGCCATGCAAGCCATAATGGCGCAGGCGGTTCCTCTTTCTCCAGATGGGTTTGCACTTGAAGAACATCAAACCAGGTGTCCACCGATTGCCAGGCATGCAGGTCGTTCCACCGGCGGATCTCAACAGAGCCCCAGCGTGGATGTTCAAGGGTTGCGAATTCACAGGGCTCACCCCAGGTCTCAGATTCCTTGAATGCGAAGCGCGTTCCATGCTTTCGGGGTCGCCCCCGCTTTCTCGTCTTTCGTTCTTGCACTGGGCGAAAGAGCACCCGATCTTTCCTCATCCGCGCCACTTTTCCGCAGGGCTGGTTTTTGAGCGCATCCATGAAGTGGTGATTGCCATATTTGGCGTCGGCAGACACAATGTCCAATCCATGCTCACGTTCCCCACGGGCTTGACACAACCGCTTGACCTGCTCAACTCCGACTTCCAGGTCAGTCTGCTCGCTGGAAACGCGTTCTACATCTAGCGACAGCGACCAACTGCTGTTTGGCTCAGGCACCCAATCCAAAAGGGAGTATGCATGTCCAATCACCACTACAGATCCCTGATTGGTTCTACTTGGCTGATACACATACTGTCGGTCAGGCAAGGTATGTGCTTCCGGTCTCGCCCATGCAGTACTATCCAGAGAGAAGAATTGGATCCCATTCTGGCGGGTGGATATGTGGATATTCAGTCACCTATGCACCCCTGTTGGGTGGCTATGTGGAATTTCAGGCACGGATTTTCCCCGCTTCCCCAATAAGTCCCCATTACCTTATAGCGGAAACGCACAAACTTCAATGGGAAACAATCCCCTAACCGGCGCCGAACTTCATCTTGCTGTAAAAAATAGCGCCTGTCTCGACCGAAACGGGGCCAAGACCAGATTACCCAAATCTACGCCTCAATCCAGGTCCATCCCACAGCGAAAGAAGCCCTTATGGCGCGCGTAGTCAGGGGTGTTCGCACCTCTTTGCTTATGCTGGAGCAATATATTGAAGTTTATAAACTTAGGATCAAATCAATGTAATCCAGCAAATGTCCCGTAATCAGGAAATGACCGCGTACGTGCTCCTTCGCCTGTCGTCCTAATTCCTGTGCCCGGCTTTTATCTTCAAGCAATGCGCATATCTTCTCCGCGAAGCCGTCATAATCATGAGGTTCG
>DAOUDJ010000206.1:0-5117 GCA_034430795.1 Anaerolineales bacterium
TGCCTATTAGACCACAATGGTTGGGCGAGATTCTTCACAGCTCCGCTCCTCAGAATGAAAAATGCCAGGAGGGGCTTGAATAATTACGCCGATTCCTGAGAAACGGGTTGATGTAGACCAGCTAAACACCGCAAATTTCCGATTCAGACATCACCATGCGCTCAGGATCGAGTGAACCCTACGTTATATATATGCAAGGGACTATCTCAAAAAACAGTCCGATAAATGGTGATCAGGACACCGGCCGCATCTTGATTAAGGTCGAAGGAGAAGTTGAAGGGAAGCAATCATCGATCACCAATTAGGAGATTGTATCTCCTTATAAATCGAGATGACACTCACCTAATCCATGGCTTTAAAACGCTGGAGAATGAACCTCACATATCTTAGCCTTTCTCCAGCATCGACACACATGCTGTACCGCAAAGATACTCAAAAGATTTGGTGCTGTCACAAATATGATATACATTCTAGGGGTTGAGCGGGGGTGTATAATTCGTGGCGCACTTTCCAATCCTGAGGAGTGAATAATTGAATGATCGACTTGACCCGATTGCAGATCTTCCTGGCAGTCGCCGAGAATCTAAGTTTTTCAGAAGCCGCACAGAATTTACATATCTCGCAGCCGACGGTCAGCCATCACATCAAGGCGCTTGAGCAAGCCCTCGGTGTAGAGCTGTTCGATCGCTCCAGTCACAGGGTGAAAATGACCGGGGCAGCGCGCTTGTTGTACCCGCGCGCCCGCAAATTGCTGGGGGATACCTTCGAAATTCAACAGATCATGAACTCTCTTCAGGAACAAGTTGTGGGGCATCTGCGTATCGCCTGCAGCACGACGGCTGGCAAGTACATCCTGCCGCAGTTCGCCGCACGTTTTCACGAGCGCCACCCCGGCGTCGGAGTTTCGATTTCAAGATGCACTGCCGCGGGCGTCATCCCTAATTTATTGGAAGAGGATGCCGATCTGGGCGCGGTCAGCTTTGAAGCGTGCGAGGGTGAAGTGGAGTGCCAGGTGTTCTTCGAAGACCGCATTGTCCTCATCGTCCCCGCCGAACATCCCTGGGCAAAACAGGAGTCCGTTGAACCTTCCGATTTGCTTGGAGAAAATATGATCCTTCGCGAGCCAACCTCGGGAACAAGCAGGGTTCTCTCGGTCGAGCTCGGCAAACATGATATCACTTTGGAGGACCTGAACGCCTTTCTTGAGCTTGGAAATTCAGAGGCGATCGTTATGACGGTCGAAGCGGGGTTTGGCGTATCTTTCGTCTCGCGCATCGCAGCATCTTGCCCTCTGGCAATGGGGATTATTGCCGAAGTGCCCGTTGCTGGGTTCGATCTACGACGGAAGATCTATATGATTCGCAAGAAGCTCCGTCCGGCGAACCGAGCGGTGGACGCCTTCTGGGGCTTCGTGCATGATCCCGCGAACACTGACCTGCTGGCGATGGCCAAGGAATAACCCCGCAAAACCAGCGTTCTTGCCTGGACCCACCAAGGGGTTATCATCGGTTTGCCCCACAATGAAGGGTTAAAATAGAACATCGGTCGACATAGACGGTCTCGCTAAGGTGAAACCGCACTATATCGACCGACGTTTGTTTCGGTGTGCTCTCATCGATCACAGATTCGATCGAGCAAGATACCTACAGCTCTAGAAGGTGAAGGTTAAACCCGCTCCCTGGGCATCGAGCAGGAAAGGCGGCGCCTTCAAGATCTCGATTCTCTCATCGCGAATATCCTCTGCCTTTATGTCTTTCGCCTCAAGAGCCAATTCGCAAAGGATAATCCTGCCGCCCTCGTCCAAGATCGTGTTGAAGAGCTCGACGGGATCCGGGAGGCCTTTCTTGCCCTGGAACTTCTCCAACTCACCCTTCAGGAGAACATTCGCAGCAGCAGGGCAGAAGAAGATTATGACGTCTTCGCCAATCCCCACACCTGAAGCACCGAAGATGAAGGTCGGCATGACGCCTGTCGAATCGCTATTGCAGACGATGACCATAGGTCCATTCTGATTACTCATTTCTAATCCTCCTTGCCCAACAACTTTCTAGATGTTTACTAGCCTTCTTCTCTATTCCTTGGCCATAGGCCGGACGAACATCAGATAAGCTGCCAGCCACGCGCCGAGCACGATGGAAGTGCCGGCGATCATCGATCCGATGGAAAGCTGGGGGACACCGCTCAAGATATGACCGATGTTGCAGCCCGTCGAGCAGACCGCGCCGAAGCCCATCAGGGCGCCGCCGACAAAGGTCTGGACAAGCATACGCCCTGCCGGTACGCGCAGTTTGAATTCCTTGGCGATGAGCGCGGCGACAGCAGCGCCCACAACGATGCCCACGATCAGCCACATATCCCATTTCAGGGAGTTCTCAAACGGTACGGAGGGCATGAACATCTGCCCGATTTTGAGCCAGCCGGAGGTGATCCCGAGCGGGTAGTTGCGACCAGCGGCAGCGGAAAGCGGGAAAGCGACGATCCCGACCAGGCCGATGACGACCCCCGTCGGAATCCATGACCAGCCATGCTTGAAGATGCGATCTGATAGCGAAGCATCTTTATGGGCATCGAAGACCTCGCCACCCTTGTTCTTTCGGGCGAAAAACCACCAGATGAGTCCCAGGATAATCGCCAGGCCGATGGCGACAGTTGCATAGGGCAGATTAAGGATGCTGGCAACCGTGAGGCTGGAGCCTTCCGCAGGGACCTTTACAGCCTGCAGTGCAGCTTTAACAGGTTTGAGAAAGCCCATCGCGGTCGCAATGGCAGCCAGGATGAGTCCGAGAACGGCGGTTATCGCCCCGACCATTCCTTCACCGACACGGTAAGTGATACCGCTGGCGCAGCTGCCGGCGAGCACCATGCCAATGCCGAAGATGAAACTGCCGATGATGTTCCCGCCCCAGAGAATCGGTTTTGGATTGGGGGTGATGATGTTCGTCATGGCCATAATGCCGAAACCGAGCAGGCTGACCAGCAGGGCCAAGGCTACAGTTTTTAGCAGGGTGTAATCTTTCATGGTGACGATATCTCGAAAGGCTGAGTTCATGCAGAAGCGGCCTCGCTGCAGTGCAAAACCAAAGGCCAGTCCTACAAGCAACCCGGTTAAGATTGGAAATGTCATGGTTTTCTCTCCTCGATAGGATAATTTCGATAGGTTCTGGGATCTGCTCTATGGTTATAGACCCCAAGTTATTTCAGGCCGAATGCCTCGATCATGATGCGGTGATTTGGACCTTCCAGTTGCTCGACGGCGAGCACTTTATGCCCCCACTTCGCCGCGTTGCGGGGAAGTCGCTCTACGGAAAGCGGATAATCGAGCAGTATCTCAAGCACTTCTCCTTTCTCCATCTTTTTTAATGTCGCCATGGATTTGACATCGGGATACGGGCAGATCTCGCCGCAGACGTCGAGTGTTTTTGTCGCCTTGATTTCTTCAGTCATTAGATTTGCTCCTTAGTGTTAATGTATGCTTCATTTCCAATTGCCGCCGCTGGTGAGATCCAGTTCCTAGAAGAGGCTTCTTTATGAAGCATCTCGACTAAGAATGGACGCAGGCCTTCAGCAGGAGCTCGCTATCTAGTACGAGAAAACTAAGCCCGCCCCTTCCGCGTCAAACAGGAAGCTCGAGGCCATCATGATTTCTACTCCCTCGCGCAGGTCTTCTTCTTTGATGTCGTGAATCGGCAGACCGAGCTCACAGAGGATGATGCGGCCGTCGAGAATTTCGATGGATTCGTAGAGCATGATGGGATCGGGTTGGCCCTTCAAGCCCTGAAATTTCTCCAATTCGCCTTTGACGAGAACTTTTGCGGCTCCCGGTTGAAAGAACATCAGGACCTGCTCGCCGGTTGCTGCGGAGGCAGCCCCCATGACGAGCGCCGCCAGTATGCTGTTGGCATCGTCGTGGTTGCACATGATGATTGTCTTTCCCATTGCTTCTTCGCTCACGATTTTCTCTCCTTAAAGCATTGCCTATAAGCAGGATTTCAGTCCGCTCCTGCGGAAGCGAGATCCGGGACGGGTTGCTGCGCCAGTGCTCTGGCCTTTACCGCGTCGAGGTAGACTGCAAAGGGTCGATAGATAAAGTGTGTCCATTTGCCGATCCCAACCTCGGTATCGAGCATGGCGATCATGACCATGACGTGGATGGTGTACATGATGTAGGTTGACCAGGGCCATCCTGTGTAGCGGAAGATGTGCACCAGGATCCCCGTCAGGGTCCCTACGAACAGGAATGCCGGGAAGAGCCAATCGCTCGGGTGGGAGAAGCGGTGGATCTCCTCGCTCTTTCGAATGCGGTCAACGATCGCCTCTCCCGAGAAGATCAGCAACACAATCGTTGCATAGTAGCCCAGCAACCGCAGCGGATGGTAGAGCGGGTATATGTTGTCGGTTTGGAACCAGAAGAGTAAGCCCACGACCAGTACGAGCATGATGCCGTAGCCCGAGATCAACAGCAGATGCTTAAGCCAGCGTTTGTGGTCTTCGCCGCAATCCAGCCAACGTTTTTGGGTAAGAGTGTGGATTACGAGAGTCTTTAGTTCTTGCAGGTAAACCGTCAGTGGGATTTTATCCGCCGACTCGTTTGGACTCATGACGAGACGAAACATGTGGAGAACATTCGTTAACAAGCGTTTTCCAAGTAGGGCGAAGTCGATTAAGACAATAGCCCAGACCCAAAGGACAGGGGCGAAAGAGTTCACCGCAACCCGGTCGGTTACGATGTTTCTGAATCCCGTCACGGCATGGTAGACCAGCAGAAGCACAAGTGGAATGAGGGCGTAAAGAAGACTCGCCTTCACGACGGCGCTTTCGGACTTGTAGAGCTTCGCTGCGTGACCAGATTGATCATACTCGGCAGTCATCCAGCGGCGGATGGACATCATCGCTTCCGCTGGTTCTGCTTTCTTGGGGCATGTTTGGCTGCAATCGCCGCAATAGTAGCAAAGCCAGGGGTCTACGCTTTGCAGCATACGATCCTTTAAGCCCATCTGAACGAGCCGGATCATATTGCGCGGGAAGGGATGGCCATCATCCGTTAAGGGACATATGGCCGTGCAGTTTCCACAGTTGAAGCACGCCTCGATATTGACGTCTCCATAAGCCTTCAGTTC
>DAOUDJ010000207.1:0-7067 GCA_034430795.1 Anaerolineales bacterium
TAGATCCTATATCTGTAGGTCCTTTTATGCATAACATGACTATATCAAAAAGTGACATAAGGGGCAATTCATCCCCACCGCAAGCAGTGGGGTTTTCTTGCCAGGAGCTTCATAAATGCCTGTATGGCCTGCAGTCCTTTAGCGTTAGTGGCCAGCTCGTCCGATGAAAAACCGGATTGAATATAAGCCATGAGCGGCTCTATTTCGGTCACCTCAAGCGAATCATCGAACCTCACACACGAGACTCGATCAAACGAACCGCGGAGCTGTTCTTCGCCGTTCTCCAAGCTGAAAGCGTTATGATGTGCCCAGATTGAACTGTCGAGGTCAAACCCCTCAATAAGTTCTCGAATTTCACGTAGATGCTCTCGACCATTGGTCGCCGCGTACATGCACCCTTCAGGTTTCATTACACGGCATATCTCCCCGAGCGCGCCTGGTCTATCCTCAACGTGATAGAGCATATGATTCGCCACGACAACATCAAAGACACGCTCATCAAACGGCAGCACCCACGCGTCGCTATTTAAACACCGAACATTCAACCCCCTATGCTGGAGATTCTTTTTCGCTTCGGCCAGCATTCCAAACGACCGGTCTACCAGCAAGATCTCCCACTCATGGTGAACCCTCTCTCGATTCTCCGCCCACAGATAGCCTGGACCACAGCCTATGTCCAGGATCGATGTTGTCGCATTAAAATCAAATTGGTCAAAAACCCAACGAGGAAATGGGCGCTGACTTGTGCTGAAATCTCTGTGTAAACGAAACCGTGCATTCAAACGCGAGGAATCTCGATATTGGTCTGAAATGAAACCCATTAACTTAATTCCTATGATCGATTTGAGCGTCTCGCTTGTACGTGGCGGTTTGGACGGGCGAGAGGTCTCTCCACGATCATCTACTTATCCGCCTCCCAGCAACTTTCTCTTTTTCGTAGTCACGGATCCCGTGAACTAATGATCACACACTGCGGGCTGATCCCCCGCCCGGTTAACGTTCACTTCGATGCCCAAGTAGAGGCTGGGATCGAGCGTATTGTCGATCTCAAGTTCGTTTAAGAACTGTCCGTGACCATCATCTTTTACAATTGAAAAGTGTAGATGTATGCCAGTGGGGTTATTTGGATCTGCGGAGTAATTCCCCTGATACCCCAGGAGGGTCCCGGCCTTCACAAAAACATCCGTTGTTCCCGGAGGAAAATCCTCCACGATAAACGAGCTGCCCTCGGCATCCGCCAGGTGTGTGTAATATATCCAGATCTGCTTTTCCGGTCGAAGAGGATCTGATGGGATGCGGATGATTACAGAGGAGCGCCACCCGGGAAGCCGAGTGAGATAGCCGTTATAGGCAGCGACTACTGCTGTCTGGCCCAGTCCCTCAGGACCGCTGGGGCCGAAGATGTCGATCCCCTGGTGGGTATGACCGGGCGCGAATGAATCCCCCCAGAGGAACCCGATCAAACCATCCGTCGGGACGATAAAAGGGGCATCTCCGCATCGCTCGCCAGAAAAAATCATCCAACCAGTATGGGCGGCTGGATCAATCCAAAATTGACGTAATCGCTGAAGACGAGCCGCTGAGGGGCGGATGCGCTGGAAGATCGAATAGCCGGCAACTATGGCGATGACTGCCAAAACCGACAAGCCCAAACCGATGCGCTTTTTCCTGTCGCCTAACCCCATCCTATTCACATTTTCACTTGCACCTAACTTTATCGGCCGGCTCACGATTCCGATCGATCTATCAATTCCAGCACCTCGCCTTGCGTAACGCGCAGGATTTCCGCCGCCTCCACCTTGATCAAATGATCGCTCGCTCCTCCTCCAGCGTAAACCACGTCGTGCTCCAAGACTCCTGGATCGATGATTGTCAGCAGCGGCTGAGGATGACCAAATGGAGGCACTGCGCCTACGGGATAGCCGGTTGCGGTCTGGACCTGCTTCTCATCGGCAAGCCGTACCCGTTTACGACCCACACCAAATCTTTTGGCTATCCGTCTGCGGTCGATCCGTCTTGAGCCCGAGGCGATAGCCAGCACCGGTCGGCTGTCAACCATAAAGAGCACCGATTTGACGATCTTTTCTGCCGACGTCCCAACGGCCTCTGCCGCGGCCTCGACAGTAGGCGTCTCCACCGGTAAAACTAGAAGTTCGGCGCGCAATTCCCGTTCACGGAGAAAAAGCGCTAAATCTGAAGGCGAAAGCACTCTAAAATTCCTTTTCCGGGGGTGGATAAGCTGCGTACATATAAGTGATGATCCACGAAAAGGCGAGTGGCCATTGCAATTCCGTGGCAGATCAACCTTCTCCGCGAGCCTCCTCCATGTGTTCGGCAAAGCATAAGGTCACGTTTTCCCCCGCGAAAGACATCAGCGACTTACCCGCGATCCGGCCTTCAGGCGAGGCGAGCGCTTGTTTTAGCGCCTGTAAATCGTCGAAATAGAACTCGTGCACCATGTGCAAATCCACATCCTCCGAGAGTCCTCCGACGACACGGCTCACGCTTACTCGGCGCAGACCCGGCATTGCCTCGGCCCGTTTCACAAACTCATTGCTCCACCGTGTCTCCATATCAAGAGAGTCCGCAGATCGCCTAAAAAGGATCATGAGTTTGTGCATGGGGCACCTTTCGGTAAGTTTCACACATTAGAAATATGAGTTTTACCCTCTCTGGACCGCGGGGCTATTGTTGGTTTCATATAATCTGCCCTATACTTGGACATATTATTGCTTATCTTGTTGTTCGGAGATATCTATGAATCATATTTTTCAAAAGGGGCAGGGGTTGGTTGAGTATGCCATGATACTCGTGCTCGTTGCGATTATCGTCGTCATCATTGTGGCCCTTTTTGGCTCTGCTGTGGGAAATATGTTCAGCACCGTGGTCGCCGCATTCTGAGTCCGCCTGTCCCAGCTAAGGGCAGGTAACCGCTACTCGGAAGGTCCATGCATCGCTCTCAACTAAGCGTTCTCCTCATCTCTGGGGAGGCGCTTTTTCATTCTACGCGCGACCTCTCGCCGCGGAAGAAGAATCCTGCGACCGCAGCCCAGGCACTTCAGACCGAGATCCGCACCGATACGCACCACAATCCATTCCGTGTTGCCGCATGGATGTGGCTTGCGCAGGCGGATCACATCGTCCAATTGGATTTCTGGGAGCATAATAACTCGCTGATATTTGGTTTTGAGCGTCCAATCAAGATTGTTACGGTTGACCACCCACGAAGTCTATTGCTGACTCATCATCGAGATGACAAGTCGCCCAATACACACACTGATTATCCCCCAAGGAGCCGGATTATAACACCCGCCTAAATGGTATAATCCGCCCGTCATGTTGGGTTTATCTCTTACTACTTTAATTTCGCGTGTTATAACGCTGGTAATTGCCTTTACTGTGCATGAGTTTTCCCATGCCCTGGTTGCAGACCAATTCGGAGACGACACGCCCCGTCTACAAGGCCGTCTTACACTTAATCCCCTCGTTCATCTCGATCCGGTAGGTTCGTTAATGCTCATAATCGCCGGCTTCGGTTGGGCTCGCCCAGTACAAATCAATCCTTACGTCATTCAACGCAGATCTCCAGCCGGACCCATGATCGTCGCCGCCGCGGGCCCATTCTCAAATCTCTTTCTCGCTCTCATCGCCACTATTCCGGTTCGGGCTGGGTTGATCTCGGTTACATCCTCATCTTTCCTCTCCCAATTCTTTGTGGAATTCATCTGGATCAATCTAATCCTGCTTTTTTTCAACCTCCTTCCTATTTTCCCGCTCGATGGCGAGAAAATCATTGACTATTTCCTGCCACCGCGCGGTCAGGAGATCCTGAGCCAGATACGACCCTATGGCATGTATATCCTGATGGGTTTAATCATCCTCGGGAGTTTTGGAAGTTTTGACATCCTCGGCCTCATCGTGATGAGGCCCGCAATGAGCATCATGAGGCTACTCGTCCTCTAGCACATGGGAATATCCTATCGAGCGGGTCAATTCCTGCACCTGCTCACCGCCAAACGAAAGCGAGATCAAAGAAGGTTCGTTTATGAGATACTTGAGCCGTCTTTGGCCGCGCTCTTTTTCCAGATGAGTAACCCTGATCAATCTCACTGTATCCGGGTGTTGCAGACGCTGGTTGACCAAGAGGAGGAGAATTCGGACCTCGTGATGGCTGCCCTGTTGCATGATGTGGGAAAATCTCTGAATCCGCTGCGCGCTTGGGAGCGGTCTCTCGTTGTGGTAACGAACCGGATACTCCCAAATCAGGTATTAAAGTGGGGGCAGGATGAGCCGCGCGGCTGGCGAAAACCGTTCGTCGTCGCTCTTCAACACCCTGAGTGGGGGGCAGCATTGGTCCAACAAGAGGGCGGCTCAGAAACGCTGGTCACCCTTATTCGCTATCATCAAGAGCATGTACCATCATCCATAAAGAAGGATGTGCAGGAGCTCATCAAACGGCTGCAAGCTGCCGACGGGATGAATTGAGGGTTCAAAATGGCATACGAAATATTGCTCATCGGTTTGGATCAGGTTGGTGCCTCGATCGGCATGGCTCTCAATGACGTAGATGGGGATATCATTCGAATCGGATACGATCCCGACCGGCATCTTTCAAAGCGCGCTGAAAAAGCTGGCGCTGTCGATCGGCTTGTGTCTCATCCCCGAAAATCGATCACGAGCGCAGACCTCGTGATCTTCTCCCTTCCTATAGACGAAGTTGAGGTTTATCTTGAACATCTCGGGGCAAAAACCAAAGAGGGCGCCATTATCATAGACACTGCTCAAGTGAAGGCGCCTTTCTTTAAATGGGCGGAGGAATATCTTCCTGAGGGGAGATCGTACATCGGCGCTACGCCCATCGTCGGCCCATCAAGGCTGACGGCCGGGGGGGCGCCATCAGATGAGCCGCGCGCGGATCTCTACGCGGGTGGAATGCTCGCTATCATCGCGCCGCCCAACGCCTCGGAAAGCGCCTTGGCAGTGGCGGTTAACCTGGCGTCACTCCTCGACGCTACTCCTTTCTTCATCGACTTGCACGAGCACGATGCCACGTTGACATCCACAGAGGAACTCCCGGTCTTGCTAAGCGCTGCATTTCTTCAGGCATCCGCGCACTCCGTATCCTGGAAGGAACTCCAGCGTGTAGCCGGTCGCAACTTCGCGCATGCAACGAGCTTGTGCACCACTATCCCGCATAATGTCTTTGAGAAGCGTCTGCTTTTGAATAGACAGAAGGTTCTCGATAAACTCGACCAATTCATCGAAGAACTTCATGACCTGCGCCAAGTGCTGGTGGAAGAAGATGGACAGGGAATATCTGACTATCTAAAGGAAGCCGATCGCGCGCACCAATCCTGGATCCGAGCGCGTGAACAGAACGATTGGGCCAGCGCTGAGCTGCGCCCGGCGGAGAGAATTAAATCGGCCGGGATCCTTGCAAATTTGCTTGGCTTTCGCCGGACAAAGCCGGGTGAAAGCAAGTAGGCGCCCGAGCTAAAATAGCCGGGCCTCGCCGCTTATGCCCTTGAGACCTCATTCTCACACGCAGTGGTTGCACGATGGCAATCTCGAAATCGTCCCCTCGACTTTGGTCATACAAACATATCCTTCAAAGGGTTCCCCCTTGATTTGGTCACTTGTATGGGCAGACGTATAATGCTCCAGTGTCCGAATATTTTTGTTACATCATCGAATGCGCCGACGGATCTTTCTACACGGGCTGGTCGACGAATCCCGTCCGCCGCCTGAAGGAACACAGCGCTGGCCGAGGCGCACGCTACACGCGCGCACGGCGCCCCCTACGGCTCGTTTATACCGAGAGCCAACCCGATAGGTCGGCAGCACAACGCCGCGAATTAAGGATTAAGCGCCTCTCGCATGCCCGCAAGGAAGCGCTGATCATCACTTCCGCGGTGGTAAAAGCGCCGATTAATTAACGCGAGGAGATCAATGTCAACAGAATCAAGAACCCAGTGGATCGCTGATGAACTCTCGAACTTGAAGAAATCAGGTCTCTTTACCAAAATCCGCACCTTGAGTTCCCCTCAAGGCGCGTGGCTTGTTGTGGATGGCAAGAAAGTGCTTAACTTCTGTTCGAACAACTACCTCGGTCTCGCCAACCACCCCCATCTCGTCGAGAGCGCCAAGGCGGCAATCGACGAATTCGGGGTTGGCCCGGGAGCCGTGCGACCCATCGCCGGCACGATGGCCCTCCACCTCGAGCTTGAACTCCGCCTGGCGGCATTCAAGGGCGTAGAGGCGGCGATCACCTTCCAGTCCGGCTTCAATGCCAACTTAGCCGCGATCCCCGCTCTTGTCTCCAAGGAAGATGTGATTTATTCGGACGAACTCAACCACGCCAGTATTATCGACGGCTGCAGGCTTTCGCGCGCCAAAGTTATCCGCTACGCGCACTGCGATCCAGATGACCTGCGGGTGCAAATAGAAAAAAGCAAAGACGATGGCTACCGTCGTTCATTGATCATCACCGATGGTGTATTCAGCATGGATGGGGATGTCGCTCCGCTCGATAAATTATATGAGGTAGCTCAAGAATTCGATGCTCTGCTGATGGTCGATGATGCCCATGGAGAGGGCGTCCTCGGCAAAGGCGGGCGCGGCATCGTCGATCACTACAACCTGCATGGCAAAGTAGACGTCGAGATGGGCACGCTTTCAAAAGCTTTTGGCGTCGTCGGCGGCGTTATCGCCGGCAGCCAGATAATCGTAGATTGGCTGCAGCAGCGCGGGCGCCCTTTCCTGTTCTCCTCGGCTATGACCATTCCAGATGTGGCAGCTTGCCTGGCCTCCCTGAATCTACTTGAAGAGTCTACCGATCTGGTCGACAAACTCTGGGAAAATACGGACTTCTTCAAGCGCGAAATGCGGGAGATGGGATTCGATACCGGCGTAAGCACAACGCCTATCACGCCCATCATGTTAGGCGAGGCAGCCCTGGCTCAGGATTTCAGCCGGCGACTCTTCGAGGAGGGCATCTTCGCAATGGCCCTCGGTTTTCCGACTGTACCGCGCGGGAAAGCCCGGATCCGAGTGATGATCTCTGCGGC
>DAOUDJ010000208.1:0-5741 GCA_034430795.1 Anaerolineales bacterium
GTAGCCCATCCCACCCACGAGGATAGGAGTCTCCGCGTCAACCTCCCGAATCGCCTCTGTAATGCGTGGGAAAAGCTGGTTCCAATCGTAGGTTGTTCCGCCATACTCATCCTGGAAGACCTGTGCATCCCATTCGTCAAAGAAAACTTCGTTGGCATTCGGCTCGACCATCAAATCGTAGCCAACCACGATCGGGTTATCCTTATACCGCTCAGCTGTGTAACGCCACATTTCTGCCCAGGCTTCCTGGGCCTCACTGGCGATCCAGATCTCATCGTTTAGGTAGCTGGCATCAAACCAATCGCCGACATCTTCTAAATGAAAGGTGAACTCGCTCCGACCAGGGCCGGTACGGAAGGCAATCACGGCGAACATATCCGCCTGCGCGATCATATCAAGCAGGCGGTCAAGATTCGCCTGAGCACCTTCATCCACTGTGTAGGGTGGCGCCTCTGAAAACAAGCCGGGATGAGAGATATTGACGTAGTTCGCGCCGAGTTCGGCAAGCTTCTCGAAATCCACTTGAGTGTATCGTGGACCTACAAAATCAGCTCCCATGAAATCACCACCATCCAGTTCGGGATACACTTTTCTTTGGTAGATGTTCGCACCCCGTAGCTGTGTCCCGGATGACCACAGGTCCCAGGGATCCATTTCGACCGCTGATTGCGCCGAAAAAGGTGTGGAATCCGGCTTGTCCCCAGAAGGCGATATGGCCGGGGATGCATCGAGTGGATAGGGAGCGTCTTCCTGACCGCCAAGTTGGCAGCCCGCAAGGAGTGAGATTAGAAGGAAGATCCGTAGACCACAACCATATCTTGAACGCATATTCTCCTCTTGAATACCAACGGGACAGCAGACTCTAATACAAGGATATAAATGGGGCAATTTAGTGATGTGGACCAGACCACGCAACTTCCGGCAAGAAAGTACCTCGCCATGAGGAGGAGATGGATAACCCCGGCCTAGTAAATGTACATCGAGCAGAGTTGCCGGAATTGCAGCCAGGATCGAGAACTCGCTGATTGGGTGAGAGAGAACGTCCCAGAGGCGTCTGCAGAGATGATCGATCTGAGCGAGGTGGAGATTGAAACGCCACCATCGGTTTTTGCTGTGCCAACCTATCTGCCCGAGGGCAGGATCCTTTTCCTCGGAATCCCAGCAGGCAGGAATTGCATCCTCGCATCACGCTGGCACTGAGCCGGTGAAGATCGAATTACCGACCATAGGCTGGGGAGATAAACGAACACAAGCGGCAATACATCTCAAACATCGACATATTAAAGGACATGTCCGCACAGGATGTGGAGGGCATCGATCGCTCTGTAACAATGAGCACTTGCCCTCCTGGGCGGGTGTTCTACGCCCCCAACGTGATGGAGGATGTGCTGTTTTTACTCAAGAAGGACCAGGTACAGTTCTATCGTCTTTCCTCTGTAGGGGAAGAAGCTCGTAGTCACCGTGCTCGGCGAAGGGGCGATCTTCGGCGAGATGTTTCTTGTGGGACAGGTCATGCATAACAATTTCGCCGAGTCGATTGGGGATTGCACGCTCTACGGGATGAGCCGGCTCGACGTCGAACGCCTGATCCATCATAAACCACAGGTCGCCCTGCGGTTTAAAGAGGCCATGGCGCTGCGGCTGCAAACAGCCGCGACGAAGCTAGAGAATCTCGCTTTCAAAGGCATTCCCGCCCGGCTTGCCGACCTGCTTATCCAATTATCCCAGGATTCGGAGGATGGCTATACCCATCAGAACTTGGCCGAGATGCTTGGCACCTTCCGTAAGACGATAACCCAGGTCCTGAATGGTTTCAAAGGGGATGGCTGGATCGAGATCGGTCGGAAGCAGATCAAAATACGCGAAACCAGAGGACTGGATATGGTCGCTCTTGAATAAGTCATTCGCCTAAGTACAAGTCGGAATCATACAACAAAAATACCTTTCAATCCGGTGTAGAATTATCCAATCCCATTTTCTTGGTACTGATCAACCATTCGCCGAAATGAGATTAAATTTCATTGAATTTGGTTTTTCAACAATCGAGCACTCATGACCTGTCAACAATTCCAACCTGATCCAACTGAAATCAATAATGGTAATCCTAACCCAAAGCCTCATCGCCGTTCTATGGTCTGGGTAGGTATTACCCGCAATCGCTCTTCTACTAACAGGGTGTGCAGAAGCCCAGGATCAATCCCAAATACAAATAGCGGAGTACAATCCAACTTCGATTCCAACTGAGACATCTATCCCTCCAACCGCGTCCACTACTCCAACGCCGACAAACTCACCGACTGCAACATTGACTCCAACACCTTCGCAAACCCCAACCGACACTTGGAACATATTTGGTCCGGGTCTGGTTGAAATCCCAATCCTTCTCTACCATCATGTAGAGCACTCACCAGAATCCACAAAATATTCGATCGATATTCCATTATTCGAAGGTCAGATGGAGCTCCTCTCTCAACTGGGATACCGTACAATCACACACATGCAATTACGTCAAGCAATCTACGAAGGCGCGCTTCTGCCACCCAAGCCAATTTTGATCACATTCGACGATGGTCATGTCGACAACTACGTCAATGCCTTTCCCATCATGCAAACCTACGGCCTGACTGGGACTATTTACATCGTCGCAAATCGGCTTGATTCAGATGGTTTTATATCGGTCGAACAACTGAAAGATCTGATTAAAGCCGGTTGGGAGGTTGGGTCACATGGTATGACCCACACCGATCTGACGACATTGCAGCCCGAAGAATTGCGTGTAGAGATCCTAGATTCCCGGCTTTTATTGGAAAATCATCTTGGTATCGAAGTCCGGAGCTTCGCTTATCCATCCGGAAGCTTCAATGAAGCAATAATCGGGAAAATTCGGAATTATGGGTATCGCACTGGAATGGGTTTAGGGAAGAATAACTCGCATACCGCAAGCACAATCTATTATCTTTCAAGACACGATGTATTTGGGTATTTAACCATGGAGGACTTCAAATCTTTATTGAGTTCAAACAGCATCCAATAAAACTTCATATGATTGCGTCTTCAATCACAGTTGATCTCACGAATTTAAGAAATGTCAGTTGTTTTTAAGGTAAACATTCCAGTGAGATAACTGGGCTATAATCTTCGTAAGACAAGCATGCGAGGTGCCATGAAGCAGCCAATTGTTGAGTGTATTCCAAACTTTTCCGAAGGACGACGCGTCGAGGTCGTCGAGGAGATCGAGAACGCCATCCGCAGTGTGCGCGGGGTTTACATCCTTGATCGCCACATCGACTCAGATCACAACCGCTCTGTGATTACGTTCGCTGGTTCCCCTGCCGAAGTAGCTGACGCCGCTTTCGAAGCGATCAAGACAGCTGCAGGGATAATTGACCTGGATAAACATAAGGGCGAACACCCGCGCATCGGCGCAACCGATGTCATCCCTTTCGTGCCGATATCAGGGGTCACAATGGATGAGTGCGTTGAGCTTGCACGAACGCTTGCTCAGCGCGTCGGAGATGAGCTTGGCATCCCCACATATTTGTATGAGAAAGCCGCAACCCGTCCCGAGCGAAAGAATTTAGAGAACATCCGCCGCGGCGAATACGAGGGCTTAAAAGAGAGAATCGAAAGCGATCCCAATAAAAAGCCTGACTTCGGTCCCCAGAAGTTAGGACCTGCTGGGGCGACCGTCATTGGCGCTCGAGCCCCCCTGGTTGCCTTCAATGTATATCTATCAACGGACGATGTGTCGATCGCACAAAACATCGGGCGCGCGGTGAGGCACTCCTCTGGCGGATTACGCTGTGTAAAAGCATTGGGAATGCTTGTCGAAGGTCGGGCGCAGGTCTCAATGAACCTCACCGATTTCACCCGCACGCCAGTAGCCCGCGTTGTAGAACTCATCCGTCGAGAAGCGGATCGCTACGGTGTCTCGATTGTGAATTCAGAATTGGTGGGTTTAATCCCACAAGCCGCGCTCGTCGATGCTGCACAGTGGTATCTGCAGCTCGACCAATTCTCACCCGACCAGGTACTTGAGAATCGCCTATTCGCAGCGATGGATAGTGAGGAACACGATGAAAGCGTGTTCCTGCACAATCTCGGTGCAGGTTCAGCAACACCCGGCGGTGGTTCCGCCGCCGCTTTCGCGGGTGCAATGGGCGCCGCCCTTGTTGCCATGGTCGCCCGTCTTACGGTTGGAAAGAAGAAGTTTTCCGGCGTTGAAGAACGGATGCAGGAAATCACATCGCGTGCTGACATCCTGCGTGACGCACTCCACAAAGCTGTAACTCTCGACGCCCAGGCGTTCGATTCCGTCATGGATGCCTATCGGATGCCGAAGAAAACTGCGCAGGAGAAAGCCGCTCGGAAAGAAGCGATCGAACGGGCCACTCATGTGGCCACGGAAGTGCCGCTGCAGGTATGTCGTGATGCCGTCGAAGTGCTCGCCCTTGCAGCAGAAGTCGCGGAGAAAGGGAACCAAAACGCTCTTAGCGATGCAGGGTCTGCCGGCGCTATGGTAAATGCCTGCCTGCAAGCTGCTGCGCTCAACGTCAAGATCAACGCCGGCAGCGTCGAAGATCGTGAAGCTGCCCAAAGCTGGCTAGAGGAACTGGCCCGTTTGGAGACACAGGCCGCTCAAGCCACAAAAGCTCTCAACGCAATTCTAGATTAACACGATCGCTCTAGCTTTTCGCTAGACCGCTAACCTCATTCAAAATCAAACAAAATCGCACCCTCAGGACCTATTCAAATGGACCTCGAGGGTGCAGATTTTTCGCGGAGATATCCCCGGATCACCCTACCAACCGCTGTCCGCGAAGATCCGCTCGAGCAATGCGCCGCGCTCAGCCAGAGACATCGGCCGTGGCTGAGCGTAGTTCTCAAGGAAGGCCGTCAGGAGTTCCGTGCTAATATGCCGGCCGTCGTAGAACACGTGCCGGTCGATAAATTCCTGCCGCAGTTCATTCGTTTGCATCTGGTCAAAGAAGAGGTTTCCAAGTCCGAAGTGGATGAATCCTCCCTGGTGAAAAGCAAATCCTTGAGGTTGATGGGCCTGGCTTCCACTGATTATGACGGCGCCTGCCTCAACTGCATCGCGAAAAGCCTCTTCCTGGGCAGAGCTCGGAGCAGCCAATTCCGCCCATTGGAACGTGAAAATCGGAAGGTACCCTTCCTCCGTTAGAATCCGAAGTTCTTCACGGATACGCTCCCAATCGCAGGGAGCCGCACCGGGTTTCTCGTCCCCAGCCCAGGCGTACTTCGGTCCAATTTGGTTGCACCCGAGGAAGGCCAGCCGGTTTCCATTGTGCTCCACACGCACAGCTTGGAATGCGTCATCCAGATTTTTGCCGCCGCCAAAATATTCCATCCCGAATTGCCGGTACAGATCGAGGGTGAAAAACAGTTCATCTGATTCATAATCCCAAACATGATTACCGGTCAGTTCAACCAAGTCGATGCCAAGTTCGACGAGTAATTGAATATAGCTTGGGTCGCTGCAAAATTTCAGCTTCTCCTGCACAGGATCCGGGGCTGGGCAATCGGAGACGAACGGTATCTCGTTGCTGACGTGAGCGAAATCAGCCTCCTGCAACCATTCACCGATTAACTCCCCTGGATATCCAATGCCCCGAGTCTCCATCCTCCAGGCCGTGGCACGGGTAAGCGCCGTAACCCCGGTCATGACTAAAGTCGTCAGCTTATTTGGGTTGTAATTACTGAAGGGAGTATCAAGCGAT
>DAOUDJ010000209.1:0-80516 GCA_034430795.1 Anaerolineales bacterium
TACCAGGGTGGGGGAGTGGAGTCCCCCACAGTCCCCCTTTGGGGGACAATAGGGGGGAAGAAATAAATCATCACCTCTGCAGTGATCTCTCCATTCGTTCATACGCGCAAACCTCAAAGCGCAGGCTGCACCTGCGACCGGAAGCAGAGCTACCTGACACCACAATAACCGACAACCCATCTCCGAACACGGTGCAACCTCCCCGTGTGCCTATCTGAAAAAAGCTCTCTAAAGAGCAATCGCGGCCACCTTTACCCTCCCACCGGCAGCCCGATTAAAATCTCACCACCCTCGACCCTCACCGAGTATGCGGGGATATCAACGACCGCGGGAAGCGTCAGCGCCTTCCCCGTTCGCAAATCAAAACGGGCTCCATGCCGCGGGCAGATAATTTCATACGCCTCCAGCTCCCCCTCCGCCACGGGACCATCATCATGCGAGCATACATCGGCGATAGCGAAGAATTTCCCGGCGATATTGAACAGGGCGATCCCCTGCCCATCGATCTCAAGCAGGATCCGCTCTCCATTCCCGACCTCATTTTCCGAGGCTACTGCAACGAATTCTACATCCTCTTCTTTATAGGTCTTGTAGTTGTACATCCGCCCCTCGGAGAAAATCCAGCCTTCAAGAAAACCGATAATCCTTATAGAAATAGCTCCTCTTCAAGTTCATCCAAACCATAAATCCCGGCTTTGAGAACCTTCAAGGAGAGCAACGCACACTTCAATCGCACGGGTCCTAACTCAATACCCAGCATCTCGATGATGTCATCTTTCGAGAGCGTTTTTATCTCATCGAGAGTCTTGCCTACGATTGATTCGACGAGTAAATCAGCAGATGCCAGAGAAATCGCACACCCCTTACCCGTAAACACCGCTTCGGTAATGCGGTTATCCCTATCCACCCGCAGGTCGATGCGAATTTCATCCCCGCATAGAGGATTGTCGTCCTCGTACGAATAATCATGCGGGTCCAGTTCGCCCCGCATTTGTGGGTTTTTATAACGGTCTATGATCAGTTCTCGATAGAAATCATCCATTATTCGTCATACCCGCTCCAGATTGATTTTGGTGAAACCCTGGATCCGTGAACAGCAGAAATGGCCTCGATCCCCTTTTCCACTAGCCGAAGATTTCTTTCACCTTGTAAAGACCCTCGATCAATTGGTCAACTTCTTCTTTCACATTGTAGATATAGAAAGAGGCGCGCGTTGTAGCATCGATGTCGAAATGTTGATGAGCCGGTTGGGCACAGTGATGACCGGCGCGTACCGCGATCCCGAAGGAATCCAGGATATGCGCCACGTCATGCGTGTGGATGCCATCGTAGATGAAGGAGAGCACGCCGCCCTTGTCTCCCGCCCCAGGACCGTAAACTTGAATACCCGGAACTTCTTCCAGACGTTCGAGCGCATAAGCAGTCAACGACTGCTCGTATTGATGGACTGCCTCCATTCCCAAGTTCGCCAGATAGTCTACAGCCTCTCCAAAACCGATCCCCTGGGCGATAGCGGGTGTACCGGCTTCGAATTTGTAGGGCAGGTCATTCATCGTGAAGCCCCCAAGCTGCACTCGCTTGATCATATCTCCGCCGCCGAGGAACGGCGGCATCTCCTGCAGCAGTTCTTTGCGCCCATACAGGATGCCGATCCCGGTCGGGCCCAACATCTTATGCGCCGAGAACACCATGAAATCCACGCCTAGCTTCTGTACGTCGACGGGCATGTGCGGCACAGATTGCGCCGCATCGACGATCACAACTGCACCCGCACGATGCGCCTGCTCGGTCATCTCGGCGACCGGGTTGATCGTTCCCAGCATATTGGACATCTGAGTGAAAGAGACTAATCTCGGTTCGCGTTCGAGCAGGGTTGTATACGAATCCAGGTTCAGCATCCCCTGGTCGGTTAATGTGACGAAATCGAGCTTCACACCCACCTCGCCCGCCAGCATCTGCCAGGGCACGATGTTTGAGTGATGTTCCATCTCCGTCAGCAGGATACGATCGCCCGCTTTCAGGTTTGCCCTGCCCCAACTGTATGCCAGCAAGTTGAGAGACTCTGTCGTATTGCGTGTAAAGACAATCTCCCGCCAGCTCTCCGCACCGATAAAGGAGGCGATCTTCTTGCGAGCGCCTTCGTAGGCGACCGTAGCTTCCTCCGCCAGACAGTGGATGCCGCGGTGGATATTTGAATTCATCTGCCGATAATAGAAATCCATTGACTCGATTACCTGCACGGGCTTCTGAGATGTCGCCGCGTTGTCCAGATAAACAAGCTTTACTCCCGGGTCCGTCTCGCGTTCAAGAATTGGAAAATCCCGACGTATCGCCGGGATGTCAAGCGTGGTTGATTCAAAGGATAATCCCATTAAACCCTCACCTAGATTTTGGAATGCCTGTCAGGATTTGCGCTTAGCCCGTTTGCGTTTTCGTTTTGCCTGACGGATGGATTCACTGCTGTGCTGCGTCCAGAGGACTCGATCGGGGACCATCCAGCCATCGGTCAGGTACACGTCTTCAGTGAACTGGATTGCAACCATTTTCTCGTCCACTTGCACGACGACACCTTGCAGCCAGTCACGCACTCGGCGGCCATCCCTATTATGATCGCAGTAAACTTCAACGACCTCTCCAACCGAGTGAAGATGTTTATCTATCCTGTTAATTGTCGTACTGCCATTCATCTTTCTTGCCATATACTATCTCTCGCTTTTTATCTCAGACGGACTAGCTTATTATTGTATGACAGTCCGCCTTTAATTGCCAAGTTTCGCTTCGATCATCCCCCGAAAACGCTCCCGCACGCCGTCGAAGGGGATGCGCTCCATAATGGGTGCGAAGAAGCCGTCAATCATCATTCGCTCAGCCTCCTCACGTGGAAAACCACGCGTCATCAAATAATAAATCGGCATTTCTTCTAATTGGCCAACCGTGGCGCCGTGGGTGCAGCGGACATCATCCGCCAGGATTTCCAAACCGGGAATAGAATCAGCGCGCGCTTTCTTGCTTAAAATCAGGTTTCGATTTGCCTGAAAACCATCCGTCTTTTGCGCCTCAGGTGCTACATAGATCATCCCCTGCCAAACAGAACGGCTCTGATCGACCAGCGCGCCCTTGTAAAGCAGATCGCTCGTCGTGTTCGGCGCCAGATGATTCTGCTGCGTATCATGATCGAAATGTTGCCGTTCGCTGGCGAAGTAGAATCCGGAAATACGCCCCTCCGCTCCCTGCCCCGTCAGGTCCAAATCGGAAAAAGTCTTCGTCAGCTGACTCCCAACCGCACCGAAAATCCAGTCCAACCGGCCTTCACGTGCGACCTTCGCTCGTTCATGCGTGAAGTTCCAAACATGCCCGCCAAGATTTTGCACTTCCACGAACTTCAGCGAGGCCTCCTCCGCGACGGAGATTTCGACAATTCCGGCGTGAACCGCCTGGCCTTCATTTTCCGTCGGCGAAGCGGTTTCGTGGAAGAAAGTTGCCGACGCACCACGCTCAAGAACGATGAGCACCCGGTGGAAAAACGCCGCTCCAGTGCCCGGCGCCCAGAAAATCGAGTGCAGCGGCTGTTGGAGCTGAACACCAGCGGGGACGTAGAGCAGCACGCCTTCCTGACTCATCGCCGCAGCGAGCGCGGCGAACTTGCCGTCTTCAGCCGCAACGACTGTATCCATATAACGATCGAGGATCTCTGTGTGTTCCCGCACAGCAGTAGCCCAATCCGTGAACACCACTCCCTGTTCCTGGAGGTCGTCTTCCGTTTGAAGTTCTGGAGCATGTCCCGGTTGTAGGACTAACAGCGCGCCATGAGACTCGGCAACAAGTGGTTGGCGCAACTCTGATGCAACTGGCGTTTTCGCACTCGCCTGTAATCTGACCCGGTCAACATCGAGACCGCGAATGTCCGTCCGCCGCCATGCATCATCGCTCGTCGACGGCATCGGGAAATCCTTAAACTTCTCCCATGCTGCCATCCGCTTTGCTTTAAACGCTTCTGACTCGCCAAGAGCTTGAGAGATACCCTCGACATCTTCACGTGTGAAGCTGAATTCCGGCGCTTCCTGCTTTCGTACTACGCGTTTACGCCGGCTAACAGTTCGGGAACTCATGCTCTCAACAACCTCATCTTGAAATCTATCATTAGGATGACATGGACCGGTTACCGCTCTTACCCGATCGAGCCTTCCATCTGAAGCTGGATCAGACGGTTCATCTCTACGGCGTACTCCATCGGAAGCTCTTTAACCAGTGGTTCGATGAAACCGGAGACGACCATCGTGATCGCTTCTTCCTCGCTTAATCCACGGCTCATTAAGTAGTAAAGCTGTTCCTCGCCAACCTTGCTCACCGAGGCTTCATGCCCGATGCTGACATCATCCTCGTCGATTTCAATATAGGGGTAAGTGTCCGAGCGCGATTGCGGATCCAGAAGCAGCGCATCGCAAACAACATTCGACTTCGATCCGACCGCACCGTCATGAACTTTCAGCAATCCACGATAGGATGACCGGCCGCTGCCCTGGCTTATCGATTTAGCGGTAATCTTACTGGTCGTATGTGGTGCGACATGGATCATTTTCCCGCCTGTATCCTGATGCTGCCCGTCAGTGGCAAAAGCCATGGAAAGGATCCCGCCGCGTGCGCCCTTTCCCATCAAGTAGCAGGATGGGTATTTCATCGTAAGTTTGCTGCCGATGTTGGCATCCACCCAGTCATGGGAGGCATCTTGAAAAACCATCGCCCGCTGGGTGACCAGGTTGTAAACGTTGTTCGACCAATTCTGAATCGTTGTGTAGCGGCTGCGTGCGCCGCGTTTGACGATGATCTCGATCACACCGCTGTGCAAAGAATCCGTCGAGTAAGTCGGCGCCGTACAGCCCTCCACGTAGTGAACATCCGCACCTTCGTCGACGATGATTATCGTGCGTTCAAATTGACCGATGTTGGCAACATTCAGGCGGAAATAAGCTTGAAGCGGGAGCTCCACTTTCACCCCGGGCGGGACGTAGACAAAAGACCCGCCCGACCACACCGCACCGTTCAATGCGGCGAACTTATTGTCGGTATAGGGGATGACCGTTCCGAAATATTCACGGAATAAATCTGGGTGCTGCCGAAGGCCTTCTTCTATGCTGAGGAATATTACGCCTTGTTCTTCGAGATGCTCCAGGATGCTGTGGTACACCATTTCCGATTCGTACTGCGCACCAACGCCAGAGAGAAACTTTTGCTCGGCCTCGGGGATGCCCAGCTTATCGAAGGTCTCCTTGATCGAATCAGGAACATCATCCCAGGATTGCCCTTCCTTCTCCGCCGGTTTGACGTAGTAGTAAATATTATCCAGGTCAAGACCGCTGACATCGCCACCCCAGGTTGGCATCGGCCGTTCTAAGAAGTGTTCGTATGCCTTCAAGCGGTATTCGAGCATCCACTTCGGTTCGCCTTTGATTGCCGAGATCTGCTCCACTACTTCTCGGTCCAAACCTTTACGGGTTTTGAATACCGAGACGTCGGGATCGCTAAATCCGTACTTATATTGATCAATATCTTGGAGATTCTTGAGATCCCCTGAAGCAGCCATACCGCCGAAGCCTCCCTACCCCTGTACCTTCCCATTGTGCTTTTCACGAACCCAATCGTAGCCTTGCTCTTCCAGGTGCTGCGCTAGATCTGCTCCGCCAGACTCAACGATCCGACCATCGAGCATAATGTGCACTTTGTCGGGTTTGATGTAATTCAGAATACGTTGATAGTGGGTGATAATCAGGACGCCCAGATCGGGGCCGGCGAGTGTGTTTACACCATTCGCCACAATCCGCAGAGCGTCGATGTCCAGGCCAGAATCCGTCTCATCGAGAATTGCAATGGAGGGTTCCAGCGTTGCTAATTGTAGAATCTCGGCGCGCTTCTTCTCGCCGCCGGAGAAGCCATCGTTCAGGTAGCGACCCGCGAACTCATGCGCCATCTGGAGCAAGTCCATTTTCTCCTTCAGGAGCTTCCGGAATTCAGGGATCGGGATACCTTTATACTCTAGGTCCCGGGCTTTACGGTGAGCGTTAATCGCCTGACGCAAGAAATTGGCGACGGAAACCCCAGGTATAGCGACGGGATATTGGAAAGCGAGGAACAGCCCCATCCGCGCCCGCTCATCCGTAGCCATCTCTGTCAGATCCTCCCCCTTGAAAAGAATCTGACCCTTCGTCACCTTATATGACGGGTGACCCATTAACACGTTCGCCAGCGTCGACTTGCCCGTTCCATTTGGACCCATCAAAGCATGGATCTCCCCCTCGCGGACGATAAGGTTCACGCCCTTAAGAATCTCCTGTCCTTCGATGGAAGTATGCAAGTCTTTTACTTCCAATATATCCGTCATAAAAATTCCTCCGCCCTCTTTTCCACGACCTTAATGGAGCGTGGACACCAAGGGATTATAGCACGCACCGTTTCCAGATGTCAATATTTGTGATAAATATCTAATATATTCCACCCGTTAATCACAGGGTATAAGGGTTTCCGCCCGAATTATAATCATAAATATCTGAAATATTGACATCCGCTGGCAGGACGTGCTATACTGCGGAAAATGGCCTCCAAAACCCGCGAAACGATACTACATACTCTACATGCCCGCAGCAGTTGCACAGTGAAGGAATTGGCTGAAGCGGCGGGCATATCCCCCGTTTCCGTGCGCCACCACCTGGGGAAATTGCAGATTGATGGCCTGCTGTGCATAGAGGAAGTGAAGCACGGCGTTGGTCGGCCACATCAATTGTTTTCCTTGACGGAAGAGGCTCACGAGCTTTTCCCCACCCGCTATCTCCGCCTAACCAATCGGCTTCTTGACCAGATGAAGGAATCGCTGCCCCTCATCTACTATGAAGGTGTGCTTACAAACATCGCCGATGCGATGGCCGAGGGATATGCCAGCCAGCTCGAGGGGCTTCCATTGACAGCGCGCCTGGTTCGTCTTATTGAACTGCTTAACGAAGAGGGTTTCACCGCGGAGTTTGAGCGGCGCGAGGACATCATCGTGATCCGTGCATTTAGCTGCCCATATTTTGCAATTGGACAGAAACACCCTGAGGTCTGCATGATCGATCAAACCTTCATCGCCAAGGCGCTATCCTTACCGGTCGAGCAGGTGCAAAGCATGCTGGATGGTGATGCACATTGTGCCTTCTCTGTCCAGTTAATGAGTGAAAAAGAACATGAGTGAAGAAACAACCCCAACGACAATATGGGAAGCGGATTCAACCCATCCAGAAGCAGCCAAAACGCTTCGGATTCGACTGCGCGAAGTGATGGACCCTGAGCTCGGGCTCAACATTATCGAATTGGGCTTAATACGAGATGTGACGTTCGATGAGGAGAGCGTCCAACTGAAAATGATCTTGACGACGCCCTTCTGCCCTTACGCAGCGGCGTTGATCGAAATGACACGCAGCAAAGCCATCGAAGCAACGGGGATTGAGACGATGGTCGAGCTCGGCATGGAGATGTGGGAACCATCGATGATGGAGGCTGGGACCGGCGGCGAGTGGGGGCTGTTCTGAAGGTAAGGGCGGGATAATATCGCCTCCCGCTGTCATCTCGAGTCCAACGAGAAATCCCTATTACGATCCTGTAGAGATCCCCTTCTATTAAGAATGAAACCCATCTTTCCCAAAGACCCGAACACCCTATTGAGTCGCCTCAGGGATTTCTCATGGTCTGTTGTAATTGTAGGGGGTCCGGGGAAAAACTGTTCCCCCCGGAATTCCCGCTGGGGGGTTGGGGGGAAAATAACAGAGCACACCACCGGCCGGGCAGAAACCAGGTTAGCATTAACTCAACCGAGAATCGGTTAACTCCGCGAAACAATCTCAACCTTTCTTGTGTGGAGATTGCCGCGTCTCCCTGACAAGATCTCAATGATAGGGACGGTAGTCGCATTTCTCACGGCCTCTTTTTATTGTAGGGGGTTTGGGGGGCAGAAAAAAATGAGCACGCCCCACACTGAGCAGAAACCGGATCAGCGTTAACTCAACCGAGAATCGATATGCTCAACGAAGCAATCTCCTCCTTTCTTGCGCGGAGATTGAGATCCTTCGACACCGCCCCCGACAAAACCGGGGATCAGAGGACAGGCCTCGCCCAGGCGGGCTCCTGACTAGGGCGGTATCCGGATTTCTCATGGTCTGTTGTAATTGTAGGGGGTCCGGGGGAAAACTGTTCCACCCGGAGCCCCCGCTGGGGGTTTGGGGGGCAGAAAAAATGAGCACCATACAGATCGAGCTGAACCCAGATCAGCATTAACTCAACCGAGAATCTATATGCTCAACGAAGCATTCTCCTCTTCTCTTGCGCTGAGATTGCCACGTCGCCCTTGCGGGCTCCTCGCAATGACAAGCACGGAAACACTTCGTCCCCCTTTGTCATTTCAAGCGAAGCGAGAAATCCCTATTACGACACTTAGAAATTCACCTTGAATGAAAAAGACCTCTTTCCCAGAGGTCCAAGCACTCTCAATATTGAATATAGCAGGGAGAACGCAGTCCTACATCGCCACTCTCGTTTCAGATTCCACCCGCCGCCGATTGGAGATGAGCCCAATCAGGCTGACCCAACCGAGGAGAATACGAATGATCAACCCGATCGAGGTAACCGCCAATAAAAACACCGTGGCGATCACAACGATGACCATCCAGCTCGAGAGCGGACCTCTGCCGTGATAGGTGACCAATCGAGCGCGCAATCGCCGGATAAACTGCACACTGGGCTCGACCGGGACAAGGGTGTCCGAAAGTAATTCTTCCAACCGCTTTTTACTTAGGCTTGCATCCATCTTTTTCTCATCCCGCTTTTTCATCTTTTACAGATCTGGCTTCGGAGCTCTCTTCTTCAATACGCCTTGCTTCTGCACGCATGGTATTCAACGTCCGGTGATATAGGCTTTTTACCGCCCCCTCACTTCTACCCATCACTTCTCCGACCTCCGCGTTCGACATGCGCTCGACAAATTTAAGGATCAATAACTGTTGCCGGTCGGGAGGGAGTTGCCGCACAATCGCCATCAGCAGCTCGGTCTCCTCATGCGCCATCGCCTCCGATTCTGGGTGCTCAGCCACTTCGCTCACCGCTACATGTTGATCGAGCGGGACGACAGGGCGACGACTGCGATCGCGGTGCCAATTCGCAACCAGGTTGTGTGCGATGCGATACAACCAGGCGGTAAAGGGAACTCCTTTATCCTCGAACGTTGCCACATGCCGCAGAGCTCGCTGGAAGACCATCTCTGTCAAATCTTCGGCATCGTGATAGTTCCCCGTCCGATAATAGATGTAGTTGTAAATCTTCCGGATATGTCGCTCGTATAGCTCGCCGAAAGCCTCGGGATCTGAACCCGCTTGCCGCGCCAGCGCCATATCATCCATCGCCGGTTCTTTCATTGCGCACCGGTCCTGAATCCTGAACTTCTATAATGGAGAACACCAATATTCATCATTCGTTACCGTTGCCATGATCGTGATTTCGAAATGAGTCCGCGCTCACACTTCTCCCTCAAAATGCCTTCGCAGTATAGCATAGGGCACTATCAGGGATGCTATAATGCCCCCCTCAATCCTATGCAATCACTAATCTCCTTCGACCTCGAAACCACTGGTCTGGATCCCGCTCGCGATGCCATTATTGAAATCGGTGCGGTTCGATTTCGCGGCGACCGGGTCGAAGATGAATGGTCAGAACTCATCTTCCCCGGCCGCCCGATTCCCCCCGCCATCGTTCAACTCACCGGCATCACGGACGCCATGCTCTCAAGTGCACCGCGGATCACTAATGTTCTCGCCGATCTGGATGCTTTCGTCGGCGACCTGCCCATCCTGGGGCATAACATCCAATTCGACCTGGCATTCATGAAGCGCCGCGGCTTATTCGAACTAAATCCCTACCTAGACACTTTCGATCTGGCTTCTGTCATGCTTCCCTCGGCTGGACGGTATGGTCTCCAAGCATTGGCTCAGTCACTCGGCGTGCCCGTGCGAGCTGCCCACCGGGCGATAGATGACGCCCACACAACTCGCCAGGTTTTTCTTCAGCTATACGAGGAAGCGCGGGCAATCCCATTCCCCATCCTGGAGGAGATTACGCGCTACGGAGAGGAGATTGAATGGGGAGCCGGCTGGGTATTCGATCTGGCCTACGGCGAGAGACGTGAGAAAGAAGAACCAACGAAGGGTGAATTCCCGACCCTGTTCCCAAAAGCCCTCATTCCGGAAGAAAAGCTAACCCCATCGGCTGAGCCTGGACCACTTGATGTGGAGGAGATCGCCTCCATTTTCGAGCCGGGTGGACAGATGGCAAAAGCATTCCCAGAATACGAAGATCGTCCACAGCAGATCAGCATGGTGAGAGCGGTGACGGAAGCGCTCTCCGAGAGCAAGCACTTAATGGTCGAGGCGGGAACGGGGACGGGGAAATCGATGGCTTACCTGGCGCCTGCCTTCGCATGGGCAGCACAAAATGGGCGGCCAGTGGTCATCTCAACCAATACGCTCAACCTCCAGGATCAATTGATCCACAAAGACATCCCGGACCTGAACCAGGCTCTGGATACGGAATACCGTGCGGCTGTGCTTAAAGGACGCGGCAATTACCTCTGCCCCCGCCGCTTCAACACCTTACGAAGCCTGGGACCGAGATCACCGGAAGAGACACGTGTCCTCACCAAACTCCTTCTCTGGCTGACCAACGGCGGCAGCGGCGATCGCAGCGAGCTCAACCTGCCTCGGGAGGAGTCTTTAGCCTGGTCGAGATTGTCTGCAGATAACGAGGACTGCTCAATCGAGAATTGCGTTCAACATACGGGTGGGACTTGCCCCTATTTCCGCTCTCGACTTGCAGCCGAGCACGCCCATATCATTATCGTTAATCACGCTCTCTTGTTAGCTGACATCGCCATCGGGAACCGCGTGATCCCCGAGTATCAATACCTTATCATCGATGAGGCGCATCACCTAGAGTCAGCGACGACCAACGGTCTGAGCTATAGCGTAACGGAGATGGAGGTTCAACGCGTGCTGCGCGACCTGGGAAGCCATACAAGGGGGCTCCTGCGCCAGATTTTAGAAGTCGCCCGCGCCTCGCTCCCTCCCGAGGGTGCCACACAAGTCGATCGTATCATCAACGCAGTCTCCGACCGTACCGTCGAATGCATCGAGATGTCCAAGACACTTTTCGGACACATCTCTGAAGTACTTGAGAATCAGCGTGAAGGGCGGGAGCTGGGATTCTACGGGCAGCAGATGCGCATCGTACCCGCCACGAGAACACTCCCGGATTGGGAAAAGGTGGAGATCTCCTGGGAAAATCTGCGCGGCCCGCTCGCCAAGATCGTTGAGAAACTCGTAGAAATGGCAGATGATCTTGAAAGTCTGGCAGAGACGGGCGTCGATGCTGCGGAAAACCTGTCGGTCGCTGCACGCATCGCCCGGCGCAGCCTCGGTGAGGTCTACAAACACCTCGAACGGATGATCTTCGAGCCGGACCCGGCGGATATATATTGGGCTAATGTCCGGCCCCCTGGCGAGCGCCTTTCGCTGCACGCTGCACCACTCGAAGTCGGACCGCTCGTGGAGCGCTATCTTTGGCACGAAAAGGAAGCCGTAATTATGACCTCGGCTACGCTCACAACAGCCGGCGACTTCGACTATATCCGTCGGCGGTTGTACGCGCAGGATGCGGACGAGCTGGCGTTGGGATCACCCTTTGATCACGAAACATCCACGTTGCTCTATCTCGTGAACGACATACCGGAACCCGTCCAACGACAAGCCTATCAGCGCGCTCTCGAAAGCGGATTGATCCGCCTGGTGAAGGAGATCGGAGGAAAAACAATGGTCCTCTTCACCTCGAATGCCCAACTCCAGACAACCGCCCGCGCCTTGGCTGAACCTTTGACAAGTGAGGGCATTCATCTCTTCGAGCAGAGCCGGGGAGCCTCCCGCCACGCCTTGTTGGAGAGCTTCCGGTCGACAGAGCAAGCCGTCCTGCTCGGCACACGCTCTTTTTGGGAAGGGGTTGACATCCCCGGACCGGCGCTCTCAGTGCTTGGGATCGTGCGCCTGCCCTTTGCAGTCCCCAACGATCCAATAATCGCCGCTCGTGCAGACACGTATGAATCTCCCTTTGATGAATATATGCTTCCCGAGGCCATCCTGCGTTTCCGGCAGGGGTTTGGCCGTTTGATCCGCACTCGCTCAGATCGGGGCGTCGTAGTGGTCTTCGATCGCAGGATCATCTCGAAATTCTACGGCCGCATGTTCGTCGATTCACTCCCCCGCTGCAGCGTCAAGCTCGGGAGCCTGGCAGAACTTCCGGAAGCAGCTTCTCGCTGGCTTGGTCTGTAACCACACATTGACGCTCCTCGCCGCGTCCGACTATAATCAGCACACCAAATCTCAACACATAAGTCGAAGGATAAAAAACGTGATTGATGTCAACGAACTGCGAAATGGCGTAACCTTTGAGTTGGATGGAAACCTTTATAGAGTAATCGAGTACACCCATCATAAACCCGGCCGGGGCAAGGCCACGATCCGCACAAAAGTGCGCAACTTGCGCAGTGGCGCCGTGCTTGAGAAATCATTCACATCAAGTGATCGGGTACAGGACGTTCGGCTCGACTACCGCACCGCCCAATTCCTGTATTTCGACGGAGACTTATACCATTTCATGGACGTGGTTTCGTTCGAGCAGCCTGCACTTGACAGCGATGCGCTTGGAGATGCAGTGAATTACCTTACTGAAAACCTGGAGGTGAAGCTCACCTTCTACGATCAAGAACCGATCGAAATCGAACTCCCAACGGCGGTGGATCTCGAAGTCAAAGAGGCGGAGATGGCGGTGAAAGGCGACACTGCCACAGGCGCAAATAAAACCGTTACGGTGGAGACTGGCCTTAAAGTCCAGGTCCCTCTTTTCGTCGAGATGGGCAACAAAATTCGTGTCGATACCCGCACAGGCGAATACCTAACCCGGGTTTAGATCATCTAAACCGTCTACCTATCAATATGATTACCCCTGCCGGTCGGGAATGCCCCTACTATTACGAGGACTTCAATCGAGGTCGATCCATTCAGGAATGCCGTCTACTCGAGAATACCCCCGGCGGCGGGGAATACACGCCTGATCTTTGCCAAAAGTGTAAAGTTCCCGGGATTAAGATGGCCAACGCCTGTCCGAATATGGTATTGGAAGCGAAGGTTGAACGCAGCTTCTTCGGTCTTCGACGACGGATCGAAGCAGCAGCTTTCTGCACGAAAACACTCCGGGATGTGCCCGAACCAGAGATCGGCTGCGGGGAGTGTCACCTCGAATTTCCGATTTTCAGAACCTCCACGGAGGAATAATGCTCAAAACCATCCTTCTTGACCTGGACGATACGCTCCTGGATAACCAGATGGAGAGTTTCCTCCCAGCCTATTTTCAGCGGTTGGCACACTACATGTCGGACACACACGCTCCAGATGGTTTCATTCGCGAGCTCATCGTCGGCAGCCAGAAAATGCTTGAAAACACCGATCCCCGAGTAACTCTTGAAAAAACTTTCGCGGATTACTTTTATCCAGCCCTAGATCTCAACGCGAACGAAGTTGAAGCGCAGATATACAGCTTCTACAAACGAGTCTTCCCATCTTTAAAAGCCGTGACTGGCATACGCCCTTCTGCAAGGCCCGTTGTGGAGAGTCTTCTAGACCAGGGTTTCGAGGTCGTCGTTGCAACCAACCCTCTCTTTCCGAAGGTTGCGATTGAGGAGCGGCTTCGATGGGCGAATCTGGCACCTGAAGAACTCCCTTTCACATTGATCACAAGCTACGAAATCTGCCACTTTACAAAACCCCAGCCAGCCTATTACGCCGAGATCCTCGGCCAATTAGGCCGCAAACCGCATGAGGTTGTGATGGTGGGAAACGACCCCGGACTCGACCTCGACCCGGCGAAGGCTTTATCCATGCGCGTCTATCATCTTTCAGACGATCCCGGTGACGGGTACCCAGGAGGGAATCTAGACGAGTTGCTTGTGTGGATAGGGCAGCAACTTAACATCCCCGATCCCGAGGAAATCCGCACCGCGCGGGCGGTCTCCGCCCGATTCCGCGGCCATGCTGGCGCTCTCGCAACGCTTGTTCGCGAGTTCACGAATGACGAGTGGAAACGCTCACCAGCGCCGGGTGAATGGGCGCCGGTTGAGATCGTTTGCCATCTACGCGACGTTGAGATGGAGGTCAATCGACCACGGCTTGCCGCTTTCTCCGCTGCCGAACCGCCTCATCTAACGGCACAAGACACCGATATCTGGGCGGATGAGCGAGATTACATCAGCCAATCTGGACCAGAGGCGTTAAGTGATTTTCTCGAAGCGCGAGTGGCCCTTCTGCAGGAATTGGAGATTCTCAACGAGAATGAATGGAACCGGCCGGCCCTGCACTCCCTGCTTGGTCCTACCTCTTTGATAGAGGTGATGGGCATCGCAACGGACCATGATCTCCTGCATCTGGCACAGATGCGCGCTACGCTCCCTAATACCCACTGAATCAGCGCTCCATTCGTGGCCTGGTGCACCCATTAATACATCCGCAAGCCCGCACACGGCGGCGCCTTGCCTTAATTCGGTGAAGAGCTCTCCGCTGAGGAAATGTTGAGGTCAAACATCGTGTTGGGGCGGATTGTACGCCGCCCGTTTGTATGGATCAACGGATAGAACAACGGGCTTTCTAGAAGAACAAATCGCGATGGATCGATACACGGGTCGATTAATTGGCGGTTAAACCAAGGGTTAGGCGGCGAATCCCTCAGTAGGGGCACATGACTGACCACGTGTGTTTCTGGGCAGGTTTGCCCCCGACTGGAGAATCATTTCACCCTCTCTCACCCCACCTTTACACTCCTTCGGGCGAAAGTTATAATCCTTCAAGTGGGGGAAGTGCTGGAATTGGCAGACAGGCGTGACTTAGGATCACGTGCCCTCGGGCGTGTGGGTTCAAATCCCACCTTCCCCACTGTGGATCGTTCGATTGCTTCGGTCTCACGTGGAAGATCGAGCCATCAATTTTCCCCCGAAAATATTCAAAACTGCCAGGAAGGAACGTATATTGAAAATCGAAAGACAGGACCTGGAAAACCGCCAAGTTGAACTTCAAATTGAAGTCGCTTCGGACCAGCTTCACACAGCAATGCGCTCCGCCGCACGACGTCTCAGCCAAGGGACCAAGATTCCCGGGTTTCGTCCTGGGAAGGCGCCCTACGAGGTTGTCGTGGGCAAATTCGGCGAAGATGTTGTCTTCGAAGAAGCGCTGGACAGCCTCGGCCAGGAAATCTATCGTGACGCGCTCGAAGAATCCGAGATCGAACCCTACGCTCCCGGCGCGCTTGAGGAAGTCATCCGTGAAGACCCGCTCAAACTTCGCTATACGGTGCCCCTCGCGCCTGAGGTCGATCTAGGCGCATATCGGGATATTAGAATCCCCTTTGAAGGCGCGGAAGTCACAGATGAAGCTTTTGAAGAGGCACTGGAAGGAATTCGCCAGCGACAGGCATTGATTGAACCTGTCGATCGCCCTGCCGAAGAAACGGATTTAGTGATCATAGATTTATCCGGCGAACTTCTTGATCCAGAGGATGAGGAAGACGCAAAATTAATCGACATGAAGGACATCTCCGTCCTGGTCGACCCGGAAACTGATGTCCCCACCCCTGGCGTTATGGAGCATCTTTTAGGATTAGCTGCCGGGGATGAAAAATTTTACGAGTATACCTTTGCCGACGACCATCCTACTGAAGATCTGCGAAATCGCGCAGCCAGGTTTGACATCAAGTGCCTGGAAGTGAAATCCCGCCTTATCCCGGATTGGTCAGATGACCTGGCGCAAAATCTGGGCGATTTTGAAAGTTTGCTGGATCTGCGAGTGAAACTTCGCGAGAATCTTCAGGAACAGGCAGAAACTGAGGCGGAAAAACAACACCGGGACGAAATCATGCAGAAACTCGTTGAAGGAGCTTCTGTGGATTATCCCCCCATCGTCCTTCAGGAAGAGACCGGGCATCTCATACAAGATCTCCGTATGCGTCTGAGCAACCAAAACTTAGCGCTCGAGGATTATTTAACAATCGAAGGAAAGACAGAAGAAGATCTCCGCACTGAGCTGGAGCCTGAAGCAACGGAGCGTATTAAGCGCGGCCTTGTGTTAAGCAAGCTTGTCGACGTTGAAGAACTGAAGGTAGAAGATGAAGAAATTGAAGCCGGGATCAAGCGCCTTATCGAACCCTTGGGAGCGGATGCGGATAAACGACTTCTTGAAGCTTTCGAATCACCCGCAGGCCGCCAGCGTATTGCAATGGATATTCTCACCGATAAAGCAATACGCCGAATAGTCGCAATCGCCAGAGATGAACCAGAAGAACAGGATGTATCTACTATAGAAGTTATTAGCAAAGAAGAGAATAATGGTATGGATTCTGCACCTGAGGTCTCAGGCGCAGATGACATGAAAAAGGAGTAAGTACCCAATCATGGACGGAAAAGATCCGCGTTCAATAATTCCGATGGTAATCGAATCGAGCGGGCGTGGCGAGCGCGCCTATGATATTTACTCGCTGCTCTTGCGCGAACGCATCATTTTTCTTGGCACACCGATCAGTGATCAGGTGTCCAACCTGATGGTCGCACAACTGTTGTTCCTCGATCGAGAGGATCCCGATCGACAGATTAACATGTATATTAATTGCCCTGGTGGTCAGATTTATTCCGGTCTAGCGATCTATGACACCATGCTGCAGGTCCGTGCGCCGATTTCTACAGTCGCGGTAGGCGTGACTGCTTCCTTTGGTACGGTTCTGTTAGCCGCAGGCACGAAAGGGAAACGCTACGCCCTGCCCCACGCAACGATCCACCTACACCAACCCTTGAGCAGCGCGCAAGGCCAGGCGACGGATATCGAGATCCAGGCGAAAGAGATCTTGCGTTTACGCGCAGAATTGAATAACATAATCGTGTACCATACCGGTCAATCTCTGGAAGATATCGAGCGTGATACAGAGCGCGATTTCTATATGACTGGAAAGGAGGCGCAAGAATACGGCCTCATCGACCATATCCTCGAGCCCTATGAAGACGAGGAAAAAGAGAAAAAAGAGAAGTAGAAGTCTAAGTTATGCCAAAGAAACAGGAACCACAAGTACCTGAGACACGGCGATGCTCCTTCTGCAGCCGAGATGAGGAGACAATCCATCGCCTTATTGCCGGTCCTGAAGGCGTCTTCATCTGCAATGAATGTGTCGACCTCTGCCAGGATATCTTAGAGGGCGAAGGAGCTCGGCCATCTAGTGGTCTTACTTCTTCCGGTAAGCCATCCCGATCCCCTCGAGAAATCTTCGACAATCTTGAGGAATACGTCGTTAGCCAGGAGCACGCAAAGCGCGTGCTTTCCGTGGCTGTATACAACCATTACAAACGTATCGCCAACCGCGGCCACCACGATGTAGAATTGGATAAGGCGAATATTCTGCTCGTTGGCCCCACAGGAAGCGGGAAAACGCTTCTCGGACAGACCTTAGCCCGCAGTCTAGATGTCCCCTTCTGCATCGCGGACGCGACGGCGCTCACAGAGGCTGGCTATGTCGGCGAAGATGTAGAGAATATCCTCCTGCGACTGCTGCAGGCTTCCGAGTTCAACGTTCGACGCGCCGAACGCGGCATCGTTTATATCGATGAAATCGATAAAACCGCCCGCAAAAGCGGCGATAATCCGAGCATCACCCGCGACGTTTCTGGCGAGGGCGTCCAGCAGGCGCTCCTGAAGATCATCGAGGGTGCGGTTGTGAACGTCCCACCGCAAGGGGGGCGGAAGCATCCACAGCAGGAGTTCATACAGGTCGATACCTCCGATGTTCTTTTTATCTGTGGCGGCACTTTCGACGGGCTGGCGGATATCGTCGCCGAGCGCGTGGGGCACCGCGGCAGAATGGGTTTCGCCGGTGCAGTCACGGACTCGCTGGCGCAAAAACTCGAGGAAAGCGCCCTTCTACGCCTGGTCATACCAGATGATCTGATGCGGTTCGGGATGATCCCAGAAATCGTCGGTCGTCTACCAGTTGTAACAAATGTTGATCCCCTCGATGCAGAAGCGCTGCGCGCCATCCTGACCGAACCGCGCAATGCACTCGTCTTGCAGTACAAACGCCTGCTCGAGATGGACAAGGTGGAGCTCGAATTCACCGAAGAAGCGCTCACTGCAGCCGCCCAGCTCGCTCTCGAACGAGAGACAGGGGCGCGCGGTCTACGTGCAATCATCGAAGGTGCTCTGCTCGACGTGATGTACGACATCCCTTCCTGCCCAGATATCAGCAGAGTTCTGGTTGACGAACAGGCGATTCACCGAACGGGAAAACCTCATCTGTACGATACAAACGGGGAGGAACTCTCGATCAGCGATAAGAGCCTGCCCGACGCCGCTTGATCCAATTCGCTCTCTCAGGTAATACAACGTGAATAGACTAGCCACTTTCTCAATCGTTGCTTACGATGCAACTATGGATGCTTTGGGAATCGCCGTCGCCTCAAAATTCCCGGCCGTCGGTGCAGTCGTACCTTGGGCTCAAGTAGGTGCAGGTGCTGTCGCAACTCAATCGCATGCCAACACAACCTTCGGCCCAAGAGGCTTGGAACTCATGACGAAGGGCCGCTCTGCCCAGAATGTTTTGAAGGATTTACTTGCGAATGACGAAGAGCGAGAGCTTCGACAGGTAGGGATCGTCGATGCACAAGGTCGCACAGCCACATTCACAGGCGCAGATTGCTTCGAATGGGCCGGTGGAAAAACCGGTGCGAATTACTGCGTTCAGGGAAATATACTCACCGGTCCAGAAGTGATCGATCAGATGGCTTCCGCGTTTGAGGACTCAAAGAAAGACCTTCCCGAACGCTTGCTCAAAGCGTTGCTTGCCGCTGATCAGGCAGGGGGTGACCGCCGCGGGAAACAGAGCGCGGCGATTTACGTCGTAAAACCCGAGGGTGGATATGGGGGCTTCAACGACCGCTGGATCGATTATCGTGTCGACGATCACGAAGATCCAGTCCCGCGGCTGATGGAGATCCTCGGACTTCATAGCCTGTACTTCGGGAAGAGCCCAGCTGAAGAGGAGCTTGATATCGACGGCGCAGTCTGCGAAGCCCTACAGCAAATAATGCGGGATCTGGGGTATGAGATTGATGAAATCACAGGGAACTATGATCACAAAACCCAGACCGCGCTCCGCCGGTTCATCGGCAATGAGAACTTCGAAGAGCGCACGGCGTTTGAAAAGGGGCGCATTGATCAACCGGTATATGAATACCTGCTAAAGAAATTCCGCGGCTGATTTCAAGAGATCGCTGCGGAAAGACCTACGACTTCGCTCGACGCTTCAAACAGGGACCATCACAATGCTCTTCCTGAGGCAGTAAATATGAAACAACTGTCGGACATCAAAGGTCTGATCATTGATTTGGACGGCGTGCTTTGGCGCGGCCGGACTTTTCTGGAGGGCGTACCCGAATTCTTTTCATTCCTGCGGACCAACTCCATGCCGCTATTGCTGGTCACAAACAACTCCACCGCCACACCAAAGAGTGTGGCTGATCGCCTGGAAGGTGCTGGTGTGCAGATCAACCCGGCTGAGGTTTTAATCTCCTCACAGGCAACCGCAGTTTACTTGCAGCATAGATTCCCCTCTGGAACCACGATTTACGCCATCGGTGAAGATGCGCTGAAGGACACGTTATCTGCTGCAGGATTTAACCTTCATGACACAGCGGATGGTGTGCAAGCTGTCGTAATGGGCTTCGATCGAGAGATCAACTGGGTGAAAATGGTTGAAGCTGCAATTGCCATTCAATCAGGGGCGCTTTTCATCGCAACCAACCCGGATCTGAGCTTTCCAATCGAGCGCGGGCAGGCTCCTGGCGCAGGCGCTTTCATCGCGGCCGTTCAGCTCACAACAGGCGTAGAACCGATCATCATCGGCAAGCCGGAACCCCGCCTTTTTGACCTCGCCAGAGAACGCCTGGGTCTAAAAGCCGAACAGATCCTCGCCATCGGCGACCGGCTAGAGACCGACATCCTCGGCGCCCAACGTGCTGGAATAACAACTGGCTTGCTCCTCACCGGGGTGACATCGAGTGACCAGGCGGAAGCATCGGCGATCAAACCCGATTGGATCTTTGATGACCTGCCATCCCTCACCCGTGAGCTCATGAGGTCACACGAGTGAAACCGAAGCCATTCTTCTTCGACCTAAGCCTCCCCCAGGTGGAGACCCACCTACAGACGCTCGGCGCTGAACGCTACCGTGCCCGACAGCTCTGGGAGGGAATGTACAAGAAGTTAGCCCCCTCTCCGCAGAAAATCTCCAATCTCCCCGAAAATCTACGCGAACAGCTGGAAAGAACGCTCACCTTCTCTGCGTTGACCGTTCAATCAACGCTCAGTTCCCGGGACGGCGAGACAGAGAAGTACCTCTTGGAAGCCCAGGATGGACAGGCAATCGAAGTTGTCTTGATGCGTTACCACCACCGCCATACAGCCTGTATCTCCACACAAATCGGATGTGGCATGGGTTGTGTTTTTTGCGCTACGGGTCAGATGGGCTTTAAGCGCAACCTAAGCTCGGGCGAAATCATTGAGCAGGTGATCAGTCTTTCCCGGCGACTTGACGCCAACGGCGACCGCCTTTCGAACGTCGTACTCATGGGAATGGGCGAACCTTTTCAGAATTACGACGCATCGATGGAGGCGATCGACCGCCTTAACGACCCCGAAGGTTTCAACTTCGGAAAACGTCGTTTCACAATTTCCACGGTAGGCCTGGTCCCGATGATCGAACGGTTTACAAAAGAACGTCGTCAGGCGAACCTAGCAATCTCGCTGCATGCGGCGACAAACGCTTTGCGTGAACAGTTGCTGCCGATCAATCGCCGGTATCCGCTGGATGTGTTGATGCCCGCATGCCGATCCTATACGGTGCAGAGTGGACGAAGAATCACTTTCGAATGGGCGCTCATTCAAGGGGTAAATGACGGGGATGAACAAGCTGCGGCCTTGGCAGATTGGGTACATAAAATGAACTGCCACATAAATATCATCCCTCTAAATCCAACCCATGGTTATGAAGGTCAAGCCACGAACCGCGATCAAGTCCTCCGTTTTCAAAATGCCTTAGAGCAGGCTGGAATCGCCACAACGGTCCGCGTCCGCCGTGGGGTCGATATCCAAGCGGGGTGCGGTCAGTTAGCCGCGGAAAAGCAGAGAAGCGTCTCTTGATAAAGATTCATGCTCTGCCGGATAAGCACTTGTCTTGTCAATTCTTAGCCCAAAAGGTATGATTACATGATGGTCAATAAAAAAATCATCATGCCGTCGATCCTATCGGCGGATTTTTTAAACTTGGGTGATGCAATCGCTGAGTGCGTTGCTGCCGGTGCCGATTGGTTTCATCTAGATATCATGGACGGGCACTTCGTTCCCAATATTGCACTTGGTCCAGGCGTCGTCGGTGCTTGTCGACGGGCAACAGACCTGCCTCTCGATGTTCATCTGATGATTGAAAATCCAGACCAATATTTAGATGCTTTTGCCACAGCTGGAGCTAATTCAATCAGCGTCCATCATGAGGTCTGCTCTCAGGTACGAAATACGCTCACAACGATCCGGAATATGGGGCTAAATGCCGGTATCGCGATTAGCCCTGGAACAGCGGTTGATGAGATCAAGGATATCCTCGATCTGGTTGACCTTGTTCTGGTGATGACCGTTCAGCCAGGCTTTGCTGGCCAAAGCTTCATCGAGAATTCAGCAGAAAAAGTCCGCCGCATGCGCAGCATAATCGACGCAGCTGGTCTGAATACGCACATTCAAGTGGACGGTGGGATCAATTCTAAGACGGCGCCTGCATGCGCTGAGGCAGGGGCAGATTATTTCGTCGCCGCCAGCGCAATCTTCCAGCATCCAAATGGGATCACGGCTGGAATTCGTGCGTTACAATCTTCAATTGAGGTGGAATCTAAGTAAACGCAACAGGTCGCCTTGAAGGCGACCATGGGTTTCGATTGGAAGTAGTAGGAGGAAGGTATAAGACTAGACGCGGGCCATCCGTTTGATACACTTCGTACACAGCGTCTTCTGAACCATGCGCCCACCTTCCATTACCTGCACTTTCTGAAGGTTGGGACGAAACTTACGTTTCGTCGCCTTCATGGAGAAGCTACGGCTCTGCCCGAAACTGGTTTTTTTGCCGCAATTCTCACACTTAGCCATCTGGAATGCTTCCTTTCAAACGAAATTGTTTATTTGTGGACCGGCGCAAATGTTACCACAGCTTAGACCGTCCATCAATGCCTAGCACTATGACGGGAGAGAAATCGAATGACCGATGAAAGCAATGTTCATGGGCGAATCATCGTCTCACCGAAGGCGATCGCCACAATAGTAGCACAATCCGCTCTGCAGTCGTACGGTGTCGTTGGCATGGCCTCGAAGAATATCGTCGACGGCATCGCGCAAGCTCTCGTACGCGACCCTCGCCATGGTGTGCAGGTCAGCACGGCTGACGATCAAATTACCATTGATCTGTTTATCATTGTTGAATATCAAACCCGAGTTTCTTCCGTCGCAGAGAGTGTCGCCAACATCGTTCACTACCAGGTAGAGAGATCGCTTGGCATGCCTGTCAAGGCGGTGAACGTTCACGTTCAAGGCTTGCGGATCAGCAGCAGAGATTAATCGCCAAACGGAGGCTCGATGAGCAAGTCGCACAATGATATTAATCCAGAGCTTCGAGCGCGCCTTCTTGAGAAAGCTCTAGAGATCGATGGGGCCACTCTGAGCCAGATGGTCTTCGCCAGTCTGGACTGGCTCCGAACCAACCAACAGCTCGTCAACTCATTGAATGTTTTCCCCGTTCCAGACGGTGATACTGGAACCAACATGGTACTGACGATGCAATCGGCAGTCGACGAGATCGTCAACATTAGCGAATATCCAGTAGGAGAAGTAGCTGCCGCGATAGCGCAAGGCGCACTCATGGGCGCGCGCGGCAATTCCGGTGTCATCCTTTCGCAGATCTGGCGCGGCTTCGCCCGTGTTCTAGAAGGGAAAGAATTGATGAGCGCCGAATCCTTCACTTCCGCCCTAAAAGAGGCCAGTGAGACGGCGTACAAAGGCGTCGTACGCCCCGTTGAGGGGACAATCCTCACCGTCTCGAAGGATGTTGCTGCTGAGGCAGAGAAAGCATTGGAGAATGGAACTACATCCACCCTCGAGCTTCTTGAGCGGGTAGTAGAAGCCGCCGACGATTCCGTCGAACGAACACCCGATCTCCTTCCAGTTTTAAAGGACGCCGGTGTCGTCGATAGCGGCGGCAAAGGTTTGTTCTTTATCCTGGAAGGCATGCTCCGCGCAGCTTACCGACTGCCACTTGATCAACCGCTTCTTAGCGTCCAACCTTTGAGTTCGCTGGACTTAGACAGAGCGGCAGAGTCCATCGAGCCTGGCCAGGATTGGGAAGTCATCATTGACTTCTCTCCCGAGGAGCTTCTAGATCTCGAAACCTTCTACACAAAACTAGATGGGATTGGCACGTCAATCCAGGTCGGCGAGGGCGATGGGATGTATCGCATGCATATCCACGTGGAGGATAACAAAGAGTACGAGCCTATTGACTACATTAAAGGCTTAGGGACGATCACAAATATTGCCATAGAGAACCTGATGGTTCAAACCGCAAAACCCGAGGATGATCACTCTCTGTCCGAGATCCGCCTTCAACCCATTGAACCCGGAGAGATCGCAGTGGTTGCCGTCGCACCAGGAATGGGTCTCGCCCGAGTTTTCGCCAGCCTGGGAGTCACTGCTCTCATCGAGGGCGGTCAGACGATGAATCCCAGCACGCAGGAAATCATGAGCGCATTTGAAAATCTGCCAACAGATCAGGTCGTGATCCTGCCCAACAATAAGAATATCATCCTCGCCGCACAACAAGCGACCGAGCTTACCGTAAAGAAAGTCGCGCTCATTCCCACCGTATCCGTTCCACAGGGTATTGCCGCTATGTTCGCCTGGACCCCTGACGGTAATTTCGAAGCCACGGTCACTGCGATGGAGGCGGCGCTCGAATCAATTCAATCCGCCGCAATCACAACCGCCACTCGTTCAGTTGAAATTGATGGTGTTAAGGTGGAAACAGGGCAGGTGATCGGTTTGCTCAATGGAAAACTTGCGTGCTCAGGACAATCGATCGAAGATGTCCTGAACGCCATTCTCAAGGATGCTTCAACAGAGAAATATGAATTGATTACTCTATATTACGGTGAAGACTTAAATGCGATGCAGGCTAACCAGCTCGCAGATATCGCGCGCGAGCTCTACCCGAAGCAGGAGATCGAAGTCCACGAGGGCACTCAACCTCATTATCAACTCATCCTTTCCATCGAGTAAGTATCGCCTATGATTAAAATTGTCACCGACGCTGCGGTTAGATTCACATCGGCGAACTTCGCCCAGAAACACGGGATAACAATCGCCCCAACATCTGTCCATTATGGAGATGTCCACATCTCCGATGGCCCCGATGCTGACTTGCGTGATCTCCGTCCTGCGCTTAAAGGGGGGGAGCAGGAAATACGTATTGAGAGCCCCTCCGTCGATCTCATCGCAGAGATTTATGCACGTCTAAGCGGCCAGACGAATTACATCTTATCCATTCATACAACCTCTGGGTTGACCGATACATTTATAAACGCACAAAAAGCCAGTCAGCAATTCCTGGGGAGAGTGGACATCGACGTCGTCGATTCCCAAACCACGTCTATTGGACTGGGACTGCTGGTACAAACCTCCGTACAAGGGATTCAGCGGGGCGAATCGCTGGAGAAGTTGGTAAAAACAGTTCGCGGAATGATTACCCGTCTCTATACGGTCATGTTTCTCGATGATCTTTCCTATCTGGAACGAAACCAACTTGTAAGTCAATCACAGGCAATTCTGGGAAATATGTTGGGGATTATTCCATTCCTGACAATCGAAGATGGTGAACTGCAACCAATGGAGAAGGTCCGATCAAGAGTGCGGGCCCTCGAGAAGCTAATCGAATTCGTTTGTGAATTTTCGGGGGTAGACCACCTGGGTATCCTTCACGGATATGGGAAGCCGACGCAAGACGCACTTTATATCGCTGAACGACTTCGCTCTTTATATCCGAGCTCTCCGATTTCACAGGTATGCTACGGTCCTACGCTGGCAGCATATATTGGCTTCAACGGTCTTGGGGCGATCGTGCTGGAATCAAAAGAGGAATCCATATGACCAGCAAATCTGGTTCTATTGCCATCGTGACGGACAGCACGGCTGACCTCCCAGATGAAACTGCAGAATCGCTGAACATCTCTGTGATCCCAGCGGTGTTGACCCTGGATGGTAAGACGTACGTGGATGGTCAAGATATATCAAGAGCCGAGTTCTACCAGCGAATGCCAACCCTACGGACACCGCCCACGACGGCTGTGCCCTCCGCAATCGTCTTCGAAGAGACATATCAACGTCTGCTTGAAAGCGGCGTCGAGCGTATTCTTTCGATCCACTTATCTTCCCAGCTAAGCGGCATGATCAACACTGCCTTACAAGCCGCGCACAGCTTTGGCGACCGCGTGAAAGTGTTCGACAGCAGCCAGCTCAGCCTGGGTACTGGCTTCCAGGCCATCGAGGCTGCCCGAGTGGTCGAGGAAGGGTTGGATTTCGATCAAGTTGTGAGCACAGCGAGGCACTTTCGAGAGAAAGCGTATGTCGTTGCGTTGATTGATCGACTCGAATATATGCGCCGAAGCGGGCGAGTTAACTGGCTACGAGCCAATATTGGTGATTTTCTTCAAATCAAGCAATTGGTGGAAGTAAAGGATGGACTCGTTAACGCGCTTACACGAACTCGAACATACACGAAAGCATTTGAGCGATTAATCTCTATCGCCTCTACTTGGAGTAATATTAGACGTCTCGCCGTGCTCCACTCAGGAGCATCAGAAAAAGCTAAGGAGCTCACCGAGCGGGTGGCTGATCTGTGCCCAAACCCTTTGATGATCGTCAATGTAACCACAGTCATCGGTGTCCACGTTGGACCAGGATGCGTTGGGCTCGCGGTTTTAACCCAGAATTAAACTCTGGCACTTTTACACCATCCCGCGTATATTTATCATAATGAACCCATCACTAGACAAACTCTCGAAATTCCTTCGACTTGAAGCCGAGCGCGCTTATGATAACCGGGCGGTCGTCGGCGGCCTCCAGCAGATGCTAGAACCCTGGGCGGAAGAAGCGAAAGCGTCAAGCTTGACGGATTCGTCCATCGAACTGGTCGTCTCCCGGCTACGTGACTACGGCCGGCTCTCCCCAAAATCCCGCTATGAATCACTCCAGGGTCTATGGAACCGGCTTCGCACGGCTCATCCCGAGCTTGACGACAACCTTCTTATTAAACTGCCCACCGGGGAATCCCCCCCATCATTAGATCCGACGGTCATCGAATCAGACACTCTGGAAACAACCGAAACCCAGGATAACCTCCCCTCAGCTCCATTACAGAAAAGCGTTGAGGAGAAGGCACCTCCAACCGCAGTGGATGTGGAAGAGAAAGATTCCACCCCGCCTGCACCGCCTGTCGCGCTCACCGCGCCCCTAACCACCCTGCAAGGGATCGGACCTAAGTCGGCGAAGACACTTTCGAAGCTGGACCTCGAGAATCTCGGCGACTTACTCTGGCATCTTCCCCGCCGTTACGACGATTACTCCCAACTCGAAACGATCAACCGTCTCTGGTATGGTCAGGATGTTACAGTCATCGGAACGATCGAGAAAATCGAGATGCGTGCAGTTCGTGGCGGTCGCATGAAGCTCACCGAAGCCGTGGTGAGCGACGGAACAGGATCCCTGCGGGTTACCTGGTTTAATCAACCATGGATTGCGAATAAATTAAAACCCGGGCGGGGTATTGTGTTATCCGGGAAAATCGACCAGTACCTCGGCCGACTCACGATGAACAGTCCCGAGTGGGAGCCGCTCGAGCGGCATCAACTTCATACAAATCGCATCGTGCCGGTGTACCCTCTGACTGCTGGCGTGTCTGGGAAGTGGCTGCGGCGGGTGATCCACTCCATCGTTCAGCGCTTGGCTTCCCGTGTCCCGGATCCAATCCCTTCCGGGATTCGCCAGTCCGCAGGTCTCGTGCCTCTAAGCGTTGCCCTACAACAAATACATTTCCCTGACAACCAGGATCAACTGACTAAAGCGCAGCACCGGCTGGCCTTTGGCGAGATGTTCTTGCTCCAGTTGGGCGTATTGCGGCAAAAACAGGATTGGGAACAACTCGATTCCGAACCCCTTCAGGTCGAAGATCAATGGCTCGACCACTTCACATCTAACCTTCCATACACCCTCACCAATGCCCAGAAAGGCGCGTTGGACGATATTCGTAAGGATATGGCCTCATCGAAACCCATGAATCGCTTGCTCCAGGGAGATGTTGGATCTGGGAAAACTGTGGTTGCCGCGGCCGCTATTGGAATCAGCGCCGCGAACAAGGCGCAATCCGCTTTTATGGCACCCACGAGCATCCTTGCCGATCAGCACTTTCATACCCTGCGCGAACTGCTTCCCGTTTCAGCACAAATTCCTGAAGATTCCATACGGCTGCTTATCGGCGCCACTCCCGAAGCCGAGAAAAACGAGATCCGCCAAGGGTTAGAAGATGGTGCGGTCCAAGTCATCATCGGCACCCACGCGCTGATCGAAGATCCGGTAAACTTCAAACGACTTGGGCTAGTGATCATCGACGAGCAACATCGCTTCGGTGTAGAGCAGCGGGCCGCCCTACGCGACAAAGGGCAGAACCCGAATCTGTTGGTTATGACCGCGACACCGATCCCACGATCGCTCGCGCTGACAGTCTTCGGCGATCTGGATCTGACCCTTCTGGATGAAATGCCTCCCGGTCGCCAGCCAGTGGATACCCGCGTATTACTGCCGCGTGAGCGTTCACGGGCCCATGTATTCGTTGACAGCCAAATAGGAAAAGGAAAACAGGCTTTCATCATCTATCCACTCGTCGAGGGCTCAGAGAAGGTCCAGACGAAGGCTGCGGTCGATGAATATCAAATATTACAAGAGAATGTCTTCCCATCCCACAAGGTTGGTTTGCTTCACGGACGGATGCGGCAAGAAGAAAAAGAGCAGGTTATGGATGGTTTTCGAAAAGGTGAGTACGATGTCTTGGTGTCCACTTCAGTCGTTGAAGTGGGCATGGATATCCCGAATGCGACTGTGATGCTCATCGAGGGGGCAAATCATTTCGGGCTTGCGCAGCTTCACCAATTCAGAGGCCGCGTTGGTCGGGGGGATTCTCAGTCCTTTTGTCTACTTATTCCCGACCGCGATGATGACGTCGAGAATACCCGTTTGACCGCCATGCAAGCAACGAATGACGGTTTCGAACTCGCCGATTTGGATCTCGAACAACGCGGTCCAGGCGATTTCCTTGGCACTCGCCAATCTGGTTTTGCGCAGCTCCGTACAGCTCAACTCACTGATATCCGCTTGATTGAGAAAGCACGTCGAGAGGCGATCCGCCTTTTCGAAGAGGACCCAGACCTTACTAAACCCGAGCACGAGGCGCTTGCACTGGAGCTGGCACGCTTCTGGTCTATCGAGAAGGGAGAAATCAACTGATGGTACGAGCAGTTTTCCCGGGGACATTCGATCCTGTTCACTTTGGTCATATTGACATCGCAAATCGAGCCGCACGGATTTTCGATGAGCTCATCATCGCAGTTTACGACAACCCGCCGAAAAACCTACTCTTCTCAGCAGACGAACGCCTGGAAATGGCCAACAGAGCCTTCGCTGATAATGAGCGGATTACCGCGAGCATCTTCAGTGGACTGATTGTTAAATATTGTCGTGACGTTGATGCTAAGGTGATTGTCCGCGGTTTGCGCGTATTCTCCGATTTTGAACACGAATTCCGCATGGCCCTGGCAAACCACCGCCTGGACTCGGATATTGACGTCGTTCTATTAATCACCAGCGAGGAGCACAGCTTTCTTACCGGCAGTACGGTCAAGGAGATCGCCTCTTTAGACGGCGATGTGACCACACTTGTTCCAGATTTTGTCCATACTGCTCTGACAAAACGTTTCCAAGATCTTGGCGATGATGGGCCCAATGTCGTCCCGATGACTTCATTGCGAGATTGAGCAATGTTGACGTCAAAACGTGTTTGGTGTACGCTTCGGCCCAAACCTTGCATCCTGGGAATCAGGTCCATCTGAACAACGGGGTGGACCGGAGGGATCTATGGATATCCTGCACTTAGTGGACCGATTGGAAGAACTCTTCAATGATTGTTTTGCGATTCCACTGACCAATAACGTCATCGTCAACGAAGATCGAATGCTGGAGATTATCGACCAGATGCGTATCTCAATCCCTGATGAGGTGAAGAACGCACAACAGATTATCGCACAGCGCGATCGTGTTTTAGCCCAGGCGCAGGAAGAAGCCCATCGGACGGTTAAACTGGCGAAAGATAAGGGGGACGACATCATCGCTCGTGATGCTATTGTTGAAGCGGCCCAGGGTCGCGCTGATCAAATTATCGCTCAGGCGCGGGTCGAAGTAGAAAATATCCGCATCGAAGCGGATGATTACATCATCGAAACACTGGGAGCACTCGAAAACGAGCTCTCCAATTTAATCAATCAAGCTCGAAATGGAATCGCCAAATTAACTGCTGAAAGACAGGGTTTCGCCGGTGAGTTTGAAGATAGTGTCGAGGAGGCTGAAAAAGAAGCAGAGGAATAGCCCGCGAAAACCACCTTTTGTGTTGAAGCGCAGAGAGAAGCAGTGACCGCTCTCACCAAATATTTCTTCAAGGTTCGGCGGGCTTTTTTTTTAAACCAATCTGAGACCTCGCACCTTCAGTTTAAACACCTTTAGCAGTTTCGTCTCCATCCAGTGACTGTTCCGCTATAAGTTGGGAATCATCCTGTTTCTCGCGGGAGAGGCGGGCAGCTACTTCAATGAAACGCTTGAAAAGTGGATGGGGGCGGTTAGGGCGTGATAGGAACTCAGGATGGAACTGACTTCCAATCATGAAGGGATGGTCCGTTAACTCTGCGATTTCCACAAGCCTGCCATCCGGTGATTCCCCGGAGAAAATCATACCTTTTGAGTTGAAGATCTCTCGGTAGCTGTTGTTGAACTCAAATCGGTGGCGGTGACGCTCTTGCACTAAAGCTTGACCGTATGCGTCCGCCGCGATTGAGCCATCAAGAAGCTGACACGGGTACAATCCTAACCTCATCGTCCCACCTAATTCACCAATGCCGCGCTGCTCGGGGAGTAGATCGATCACAGGATGCGGTGTATTCCGGTTGAACTCTGTCGAGTTAGCATCCTCAGAATCAAACACATAGCGTCCAAATTCGATAACCATCACCTGCATTCCAAGGCATAACCCCAGGTAAGGCACGCGCTTCTCACGGGCATAACGAGCAGCCGAGATTTTTCCCTCAATCCCCCGTGCGCCGAATCCGCCAGGTACGATGATCCCATCCGCCTGTTCAAGCTCGTCCCAGCCTTTCCCGCGTTCCAATTCAGCAGAATGCAGCCAAAGGATCTCCGCGTCCACACCCACGGTCAACGACGCGTGGCGCACCGCCTCACGGACGCTCATATAAGCATCTTTTAGCTCCACGTATTTCCCCACAAGGGCAATTTTGACCTTCGGTCGAGGTCTGCGTTGCTCCGCGATCAAAGATTCCCACTCAGTCCAATCTGGTTTCTTGCGGCTTTCGAGACCCATGCGAGATAGGACGTACTTTCCAACCCCTTCCTTTTCCAGCAAGAGCGGTATTTCATACAGAACTGATGTCGTGGGAAGGGGAATCACCGCTCGCACCTCGACATCGCAGAACAAGGCAATCTTCTCGCACAGTTCCTGCCCCATGGGGTAATCCGACCGGGCGATGATCACGTCTGGCTGAATACCAATCGAGCGCAGCTCACGAACCGAATGCTGGGTTGGTTTGGTCTTCAACTCACCCGTCGCGCCGATATGAGGGAGCCAAGTGACATGGATGTAGACGGTATTCTCGCGACCCAGATTCGCGCGCATCTGACGTAGCGCCTCGAGGAACGGCAACGATTCGATGTCCCCAACCGTACCACCAACTTCTACAAGGACGATCTCTGCATTTGTGGCCGCCGGGACAAGGCTGATCGTTCGTTTGATTTCGTTCGTGATGTGGGGGATCACCTGGATTGTGCCCCCCAAGAAATCTCCCTTCCGCTCACGAGCGATAACCTCAGAATAAATTTGTCCCGTGGTGATGTTGCAAACAGAGCTGAGGCTGGCATCGATGAAACGCTCGTAATGTCCTAGGTCTAAATCTGTCTCAGAGCCATCATCCAAGACATAAACCTCGCCATGTTGATAAGGGCTCATTGTGCCCGGATCAACGTTAATATAAGGATCGAGCTTCTGGATGGAAACCGCAAAACCGCGTTCTTTCAGCACCTTACCTAATGCAGCCGCGGTGACCCCTTTGCCAACGGAGCTCACTACACCACCAGTCAGGAAGATATATTTTTCCATCTCAGCTCACCTCCCTCATACAACTTTGGTTAAAAGAGAAGTGGGGAGGGTCATGTTGGTGACCCTCCCCACCTGATTTCGAGACTTCCGCTCGAATGGATAGCTGTTTGCCTTCTCACTAGACTAGGTTCTCCAAATCCGCGGCGGCACGCCTCATCTCGAGAAAAACCAGCCCGAGCTTCGCTTGCCTACGTGCCAAGACGGTTAAAACAGCGCCATTACCAATCGAGGTAAGGAGGACGTAGCCCTCATCACCATGAATGTACACCTCATCCAGGGAACCCCGACCCAGTTCGCCAGCGATCCGCTCGCCCAGGCTGAGCATAGCCGCAGACATCGCCGCAACCCGATCCTCTTCCACGGAAGAAGGTAGTGCGGCGGCGATCGTAAGACCATCAACACTCACTACAGCCGATGCTTCTACGTCGGGCGTTCTGCCCTGCATATCTTGCAATCGATCGACCATGGCTTCGTGGGCTGTTTTTTCCATCCGAGTTTTCCCCGATCAATTTGATGAACCCCGCCAGTCTACCATAGCCGAGGATGCTGAGCAAGAAGAATGGGCTACTATGCCGGTTAATTTAAATCATTGCGCGTTCTTTAGCTTCGCTCCCCCCCCCCCGCCTCCGGTCGGGGATATTGCCCCCCAAACCCTTCTCCGCTTCGCACCGGGGGCACTTGGCGAAACGGGGGCCGAGAAATCCCTGGGATGTTGCGCTTGAAGACTCCTTCTACAAAACCAGCGGCATCCCTATGAGACGAAATACGCCCCTGAATGTCATTGCGAGCGGAGCGAAGCTATCTTCCTCCATCCTTATCGAGAGATTGCAACGTCGCCCTGGCGGACCTCTCGCAATGACACGCGCGGCAATGCCTTATCATCTTTTGTCTATTTCGAGTACAGCGAGAAATCCTTACGATGCTGCTCATGAGGGCTCCACTTGTGGATACGAATAGAAATCGCTCTGCCGTGATCCACTTCGGGGCGGGCGCCCAATTGGTGCTCGCCACAACACGGGGTGGATGCCAGCGCTGAGCCGCGGCGACCTCCCCCACCCCGAGTAACTCACCATCCATCCTGCCTGGATTAGCATCGTGCTGGATGCTTGCCCACCCTGTCCCCCTAATCTTTCACTCACCCGGCCACCCAACTCCGAGAGAGCTCCCCGACGCCAGATCTTTAACGAATAGGAAATCCGGACAAAAGAAAGAAACTTTGTAAGCGATATGGTGTTGTGTAAAGTAGCATCCAAAGACCTACCCCTGAAAAATTGAATGTTTGGGATACAACATCCCTGGAGGGGATCGTTATGTCAAAGCGTTACGCTAATATCGTCGGCTGGGGCAAATACACCCCCGAACAGGTGCTCACCAATGCCGACCTCGAGCGTATGATTGATACAACCGATGAGTGGATCGTTAAGCGTACCGGCATCCATGAACGCCGGATCGTCAGCCCGACCGAGAATACCTCGGATATGGCTGTCGCCGCAGCGCGCGATGCTCTGGCCATAGCCGAGGTACGGGCGCGCGACCTAGGCTTGATCATCGTCGCCACCTCCAGTCCGGATTACCTCACCCCTCCGGTCTCTTCGCAAGTCCAGCACGCACTCGGAGCGCGCGACGTGGGCGCTTTCACGCTTGTAGCCGGGTGTGCTGGCTTCGTCTATGCGTTAACCACTGCCCAGCAATACATCTCCAATGGTGTCTGCGACAACGTACTCGTCATCGGTGTTGAGCTGCTGAGTCGCTTCATCGATTGGACCGATCGTTCAACTTGTGTGCTTTTCGGCGACGGCGCCGGCGCGGTCGTCCTACAAGTGAGCGACAAACCTGCTGGGGTGCTTTCATCTGTCCTTGGCTCCGATGGATCAGGCGCCGAGCATCTGATCCTGCCGGGCGGGGGAACAGCCAATCCCCCCACCCACGAAACGATCGACCAGGGACTTCACACGTTAAAGATGAACGGCAACCAGGTCTTCCGCTTTGCCTCACGCATTATCGGTAAAGCGCTACGGCAAGTGATCCAACAGGCCGGACTGACGAGCGACGACATCGATCTCTTCATCCCCCACCAGGCAAACTTGCGTATTATCGAGAGCGCGGCACGCTATGTGGGTTTCCCCGAAGAGAAAATCTTCATCAATATCGATCGCTACGGAAACACCTCCGCCGCGTCGATCCCGATTGCATTGGTGGAAGCTTTCGAGCAAGGGCGCGCTAAAGTAGGTGACACGCTGGCGTTTGTAGCCTTTGGCGCCGGTCTCTCCTGGGCAGCGGCCGTGGTCAAGGTGGCCGAACGTGTAAAACCAATCCCCTTCCTTCACTCTCGCCGAAAAACACCTGCTTGGATCTCAGCGTTTAACCCCTTAAACACCGTCGTGGTTAAGCCTTTGGGGACAGCGCTGAGACTTATGCAGGTCGGCTTCCAACTAATAACAACTTGGTTTCGGCGGATCCTAAGATTGAGTTAGAACAAGCGGGGTTTCACGATAAACAATAGGGGTCCTACTCTCCGTAGGTCACTTTTACTGCAACACGGTCGATTTGACCTTCTGACGTGCGTGGCAATGCCTCAATAAACTGAATTTGTCTAGGCTTCTTATACGTAGCAATTCGTTTCGTTACCGCTTCGATCACTTCCTTATCAGTCAACGTCTCTCCTGGCTTGAGTTCTACAACAGCCTTTACCGTTTCACCCCAGGTCTCATCGGGAACCCCGATGACACACACGGCGCTGACCTGCGGCAGGGAAGCGATGGCGAACTCCACCTCGGCAGGATAGACGTTCTCCCCACCCGACTTGATAAGATCCTTCTCCGGTTTGCGACCCACATAGTACAGGTAGCCTTCCTCGTCGAGACGTCCCAGGTCACCGGTGTGGTGCCACCCGAGACGGGCAGCGTAAAGGTTTGCATCTTCGTCACGCCAGTAGCCCTTAAAGACCAGAGGACCTTGAACAACGATCTCCCCCGTCGCGCCTACCGGCACTTCGTTACCCTGCTCATCGAAGCAACGCAATTCAGCGGCAGGCAAGGGCTTGCCAACCGCACCTGGTTTCTCCCGCACATCGATCAGCGTAACAACCCCGGAGGTCTCGGATTGACCGTAACCAGTCCAGAAACTTGCCCCGCTTTCCGCCAACAGGCGCTGGATCATCTCAGGGGCATCAAGCCCCAAGACATAGCGCAGCGAATCCCACGTGGCGCCGGTCGCTTCACGCGCCTCCAGCAAAGTCGCCAATACCGGCGGGAAACTGGCCAATAAACTCACTTGATGTTGATCCATGAGCCCTACCGCATCGGTGGGATCGAAACGCTCCTGGATGACATTGGCGCCACCAGCCTGAAGTGTCGCTAATGAGAGCCCTAACCCGGTGACGTGGAAGAGTGGAAGAGCGGCGAGATGGCGGTCGTCGGGTGTTAGCTCAAGACCATTTATCAGTTGATCGCTGGCCGTCAGGATATTAGCGTGTGTTAACGTCGCCGCACGTGGTACGCCTTCGACAGCTGCTGTAGTCAGCAACACGAAGGCATCGTCCGCCTTGACGACCGGGATTTCACTATCCCCCTCCTGTGACAAGTCATCGAAGGACAGCCAACCCTCCTGAGACTCGCTGCCAATGAGGGCTCGAAACGGAATAGTATCGACTTCGATGGATTCAAGCGTTCCCAAGTTGACTGCATCCACGATCAACATCTTCGGTTCAGCCAGATCCAACACTCCTTGAACCTCAGCGCCCGACAGACGCCAATTAATCGGAAAAACGATCGCTCCAGTTCTTGCGCAAGCGCCAAACAACAGGAAGCTCTCGATGGCATTATAGGCAAGGAGGCAGACGCGTTCACCCGTTGCGATCCCCCTCCGGTTGAGACCCTCGGCAAGCACATCCACGCGATCTAGCAATTGATTGTAAGTAAGTGAATCAGATGGACCGATAAGTGCTATTTCAGAACCTCGTGCACGGGCATTATCTTGAAGGGTTGTGTAAAAAGTTCGTCCCATAATGTTACCTGCCTTCCCCGTGATGATTCCTGATGTGATTAGATCTCATCCCAACCAACGCTTTCGCCTTTTATAGTGCTTCACGTCCCGGTAGCTCTTACGCTCTCCCAGCTGATTAAGTCCCAGGTAAAACTCCTTGATGTCCTCGTTGTTAACCATTTGCTCTGCCGACCCGTCCAATACGATACGCCCGTTATCCATCACGTATGCGTAGTCCGCCACACTAAGCGCCAGATTGGCATTTTGTTCCACCAGAAGGATCGAGATTCCGCTTTGATCGCGCATCTGTTGGATGACTCGGAAAATTTCGGCGACGAGCAAAGGTGCCAAGCCAAGGGAAGGCTCATCTAGCAGAATGAAGCGCGGATTGCTCATTAACGCCCGTCCAATCACGAGCATCTGCTGCTCGCCGCCAGATAGATAACCGCTTACGCGCTTGCGCAAGTCCTCCAACCTAGGGAAGAAGTGGTACACCTCGGCTAGATCCCGTCGCAAAGAGGAATCCGGCGTGCGACCACAAGCGACCGAACCGACGATCAAATTCTCTTCGACGGTGAGGTGCTGGAATAAGCGACGACCTTCGAGGATTTGGATTAGACCCCGGCGGACGACTTCATCGGGCGGTAAACGGTCGATGCGTGCACCATCATATTCGATCGTCCCGCGGGTAATCCTCCCATCCTGGCTTACCAATAGGCCCGAGATTGCACGCAGCGAAGTCGTTTTCCCAGCGCCATTTGAGCCGAGAAGGGCAACGATTGTGCCAGGTTTCACCTCGAGTGATACCCCTCGCAATACCTGGATGACGTCGCTATATACAACCTCGATGTTATTGAGTTTTAACTGCGACATAGTTACCTTATTGATCCCGGGAACATCAATTCCAGATGCCCCCGGGGGTAATTCACAACGGTGGATACTTTACTCTGTAGGTCGCAGATCAGGGGTGTCGGTCCAGTCTTGTAGAACATTAAAGGCATCCGGTCCACCCTGGATCATGCGGATCTGGGAAACATGTGGCGATCGACTCGTACCTGAGTAGTCGACGCGCAGGACACCATCCAGCGCCTCGAAGGGGCTTAAGTCTATCAAGGCATCATGCACTGCTTCGCCGTTGAGATTCTCGTAGCCCACCGTATCGATGGCGTGCTGGATCGCCTGAACGGCCATATCGATCCCGGCGACCAACAGCAGGTAGCCGACATTGTGCTCACTCGACGGCCGTTCGTTGGCGGCGAACAAGCTCTCGGCATACTGCACTCCGGAATTATCAGCATCGGTCCACCAGAGATAGGGGAAGGCCGAGATCAAGCCAACGCCATATGCCCCGTCTGCGAGGAAAGCATAAGTGGCCAGATCCATGCCCCAGTTATCGGTCGCGACGACAAATTGATCACGTAGCCCAAGGCTATGGAGGTCATTCAAGACAACCGATACGCCGAACGCCAATGTGTTGGTCCAGATGACATTGGCACCAGCCGCCTGGGCGTTGAGGATGGCGATAGTAGTATCCGCGGCCGGCGAGACATCGTAGGTTTCTTCAGCGACCACCTCGATGCCTAAATCATCCAGGAAGGCCCGCGTCTCGGGTGTGAGTGCTCCCTGGCCAAAGGCTGTGGGCCAGCTGACATAGGCCAGCTTGATCTCATCCCCTGCATCGGCCGGTTTGTACGCTGCCCAGTTATCATGCAAAAAGGTCATCACTAAGCCGAACTGATCGGGGTAGATGGGACCCAGCCCGAAGGAATAACCCGAATCGATGTAGAAGCCACGGGCACTCAAACCGGCGGTGATGTTGACGACCTTATTCTCGGCGAAGCGCTGCGCCAGCGCTTCAACTTCACCGGAACCGTAGGTGATCATCACAAGCGGATTGTCATCTTGGCCGGTGAAGCGATCGAAAGCTGCCACGGCTTCATCGATGCTGCCGCCAGTATCGGCGAATTTCACATCAAGCATGGCACCGTAAATCCCGCCAGCCTCATTAACTGCTGCGGCGGCATCTTCCGCTCCGTGCACCAGTGGTGAGGTGATTGCCGCATAAGGGCCGGAAAGATCGCCAAAGTGATAGATAGTGATGGTTTCGCCAGTCAGATCGGGCGGTCCAGCCGGCTCCTCGGGTTCCGGCTCAGGAGTAGCGGGCTCCTCTATAGGCTCTGGTGGTGGTGGTGGTGGTTCTTCCGTGGGGGCTGGAGCGCAGGCACCTAATACCAGCGCTACCAGGACAAATAGGCTAAGAAGGATATGGATCTTGCTACGCATGGCTCATCTCCTCGTTAAGTTTGACGGGGTCTACTCAGGCCATCGGATTCAATGTCGGGGATCGGGGCACGCCCTGAGCTTCGAAATGAAACAAGTTGTTCCTGCACCTCCTCTTGGGTTAATGAGAGAATGGACGCAATCGCCAGGCTGCTTTTATGACATTCCAGCGATACGCTAAACCTCGCGGCTCAAAGATCAGGAACAGCATTAAAGCTGTACCGAAGAACAATGGACGCAATGCCTGAACGGCACCATAAGCTGTAGCTGGAAGAATATCGGAGAAAACTGGTCCAAGGATAGTAGCAATTTCGATCAACATCTCGACCACAATCGCGCCGAAGAAAGGACCCAGATTGGATCCCAGACCTCCGATGACCAGCATCCCCATGAAGATGATCGAGTCGGTCAAATTGAAGGTTTCAGAATTGATATGGCGCAGTTGGTGAGCCGCCAGCGCACCTGCCAGGCCAGCGTACATAGCCGCCAGGAAGAAAGCCTGAAGTTTTACCCGGAACAGATTAACTCCAAGCACCTCCGCGGCCAAATCATTATCGCGGATCGTGATGAAGGCGCGCCCAAGACGAGAGCGCGAGACATTGTGGGCAACGAATGTAGTCACGATCAGGATAGTCAATGTCAACACCAGGTAGCGCTGCGGCGTGTTGATTTCCAACCCGAAAAACACGGGCACGGCCACGTTCAACCCCTGGGCACCGTTCAGCAGCTCTTTGAAGGAGTTGCGGGTAAACCAGGGGATGATGAACTGGGCTGCCAGGGTGGCCATTACTAGGTAAAACCCCTTCACCCGCAGTGAGGGCAGACCGAATAACAACCCGATCACACCAGCCCCCAGAGCAGCAGCTGGCATCGAGAAGAAGAAGGGCCAGCCCAGCTGGTTTACCAGCAGCGCAGAAATATAGCCTCCGGTGGTCATGAAGGCCGCCTGGCCCAGTGAGATCTGTCCGGTATAGCCCGTGAGTAAATTGAGCCCTTGAATTGCGATGATGGTAATGCATATGCGATTCACCAGGGCGACAAGGCTTTGACTTGCATAGAACGGCAATGTGTAGAGCGCAATAATGAGAGCGAACAGAACCACCCACTGCCACTTGCGACGGATGGTTGCCATGTCCTCTGCATAACTTGTATCGAATTCACCGGCAGGTCGTAACACAGCCATTTTCTAGATCCTCTCGATCCTCTTTTGACCGAATAATCCTTCTGGCAGAATCAGCAAGACCAACAGGAGCACGATATACGGCATGATCTCGCCCGAATTACGAATAAATTGGATCTTCGAGGCTGAGACCAACCCCTTCGATAGGCCAATTAAAAGACCACCGACGATCGTGCCCGGGATCGACTCCAAGCCACCTAGGAGCACGGCTGGGAAGGCCGCCAGCACCACAATGGAAAGGCTCAAATCGAGGCCGCTAGCGGTAGCTAGGAGAACCCCCCCAGTTGTCGCAACAACGGCGGCCAGCATCCACGAGATGCCAAAGATGCGGTGGACGCGCAGGCCAATGCTCTGCGCCAGCTCGTGATCCTCGGAGGTGGCCCTCATCGCCAGCCCGGCTTTGGTAAATTGAAAGAAGGCACCGATTACGATTACGCCCAGGATGGCCACGATAAAGGACCACACCAAGTTCTGCTTGAGAATCAGCACAATCGGGTTACCCTCATATATAAATGGGGTTGTGATCTTATAAGGGTCACCGGCCGAGAAAATATGCGGGAAATTGCGCTGACTTCCACCGAAAAACAACAGCGCTAATCCTTGCAGCACCTGGCTGAGACCTAGCGTCATCAGTATGATCGAAAGCAGTGGTTGTCCAGTCATCGGTCGCAGCGCCAAACGTTCGATGACCAGACCCAGAAAAGCCGAGAGGATCAACGCCAGGGCGATCGAGACCCACAATGGCAGCCCCAGTTCCACCGAAAACCACCAGGTGATTAGCGCACCTATGAGCAGCAGTTGGCCTTGCGCGAAGTTGAAGATGTAGGAGGACTTGAAGATGAGCACCAAGCCGAGCGCCATCAAGGCGATTGGACCACCGGCTAATAATCCAGTTACGGCGAACTGGGGCAGTAATTGCCAATTCATTCTGGACTCTCCTCCTTATCGAGCGCTTCTACACGCACCGTCGTTTCGACGATCCCTTCACGACCATCGCGGTAGCGCACATAAGCCTTGACGTTCACTTCGACGCTATCCCTATACATGGCGTCAATAATATCCTGATAATGTTCCCGCAACGTCCTTCGGCGCAGTTTACGAGTGCGAGTAAGCTCAGCCTCATCAGCATCGAATTCTTTGTGCATCAGCACAAACCGGCGAACTGCTGCCGCCTCGACTAATGTGTCGTTGACGCGCTCCACATCCTGTCGAATTAGACTATAGACCTCTGGCTTTTGCGATAAATCCACGTAAGTTGTGTAAGCGAGACCGTGCCGTTCAGCCCAGCGGCCCACGTTCTCAAAATCAATGTTGATTAAAGCCGTGACAAATGGGAGATCGGTCGCGCCTACCGTCATCACGTCACGGATATAGGGGCTGAACTTGAGCTGACCTTCGATGAACTGTGGTGAGAAGTGCTCCCCGCTTGCCAGCGTGATCATCTCCTTAAGGCGATCGAGGTAGATCAGGTGCTGGTTCTCATCGATGTGCCCAGCGTCCCCGGTTCGGAACCACCGTTTACCTTCCGCATCGATCTCGAGTGCCTCTTGAGTGGCACCCGGATCTTTGTAGTATCCCTGGAAAACGGAAGGACCGGCGATGAGGATTTCGCCGTCATCGCCAATGCGGACTTCCATCCCAGGTGGTGGTACGCCGACAGTCTCAAAACGCACATCATCACCGATGTGGAGCGTGTGGGTCTGGGCTTCCGTGGAACCGTATAGCTGCTTGATATTAACACCGATGGCACGGAAGAAACGGATCACATCTGGGCTCTGGGCTGCACCCGAAGAATATGCAGAGCGGATGCGGGTCATGCCCAGTTTGTCCCGTAGGGGGTGAAATAGAGCGAACTCCCCTACCACATAAAGCAGGCGCCAGATCCAGGGAACCGGTTTATGCTGTTCGTAGCGTAAATTCGCTACTTTATAGCCGACCGGCATGAAGATTCGGTAGAGTAAACGATTGGCCCAAGTGGCTTCGGTCATCTTCACCTGCACCAAGGCAACCAGGCTTTCCCACTGGCGAGCGCTGAACAACTGCACGAAGGGTGTGATCTCGCGCAGGTTTTCCTGGACCGTCTCGGGAGCCTCTGGAAAGTTGACGATCATGCCCGTACGCAGGTGAATCGCCAGTCCAAGCACGTTCTCGGTGATCCAGGCCGGGGGTAGGAATGAGAGGTATTCATCATCTGCGGTGCGCGGGTCGACCTCCAGAGTTAGATCACAACCGTCGATTAAATTTGCGTGGCTGATCATCGCCCCTTTCGGCTGACCAGTTGTTCCTGATGTGTAGCAAAAGATGGCAAACTCATCAGCTTTTCCTGCGTCGACCACTTGATCAAACAGCGCTGGTTTTTCCCCATGGAGGTGTCTGCCAAATGCCTGGACCTCGGCGTAATCCAGCAGCCATTCATCATCGTAGCTCCACAGACCCTTCTCATCCCAGAAGATGACACGCTCCACCTGCGGGAGCCGATCCTTGATCTCGATCAGCTTATCGCACTGTTCCTGATCCTTAGCGAACACCAGGGTGGAATCCGAGTGTGCCACGATATATTCAATTTCAAGCGGTGAGCTATCCGTGAAGATACCCACGGCAACACCACCGACAGATTGGACCGCCAATTGTGCCCAAAAGTATTGCGGATCGTTATCGCCAATGATGCAGGCTTTCTCTCCGCGGGAAAAACCCAGATGCATCAGACCAAGGCAAAGATCGCGCGTCTGCTCAAACGATTCTTCCCAGGTAAGGGAGCGCCAGATTCCGCGATCCTTCTGCCGCATTGCGGTTCTGCTCGACCCATAACGCGCTGCAGTAGCCCGCAAACTCTTCGGGAGGGTATCCATCTCGCCCACCTCAAACTGCCTCGCCTAGGTAGGCGTTGATCACGGTTGGGTCCAAGCGGATTTGCTCGGGAGAACCTTCGGCAATCTTGGCGCCGAAGTCAAGCACCACGGCGCGGTCAGCGATATCCATGACCAAGCCCATATCATGTTCTATCAGCAAGATTGTCATATGCTCGCGCTCGTGGATATCGAGGATGAAACGCGCCATATCCTCCTTTTCTTCCTGATTCATGCCAGTCATAGGTTCATCCAGCAGCAGCAAGCGCGGCTCGAGCGCCAGGGCGCGGCCCAATTCCACTCGCTTGCGTAGTCCGTAAGGTAATGATCCGACAATCGATTTACGGATGTGTTCGATCTCGAGGAAATCGATGATCTCTTCGATCCGTACTCGATGAGCGATGTCTTCACGGTGCGCCGGACCCCAATAGATCAAACACTGTAAAAAGGTAGCGCGCATATGGATATTACGAGCTGCCATTAAGTTATCGAGCGTGCTCAGGCCGGTATACAGGGCGATATTCTGAAAGGTGCGTGCCACCCCCATTTGAGCGATGCGATGGGGTGGTAGCATCGTCAGGTCCTTCCCGTCAAACAGGATATGCCCTTTGTAGGGACGGTAGAAGCCGTTGAGGCAGTTCAGTATTGATGTCTTACCAGCGCCGTTCGGCCCGATAATTGCCAGAATCTCACCAGGATGGACGTCGAAGCTAACACTCGTGAGCGCCTGGGTACCGCCGAAGCGCAATGAGACGTCATCTACCTTTAGAAAAGTCGTTTCAGTTGTCATACAGGCGGAAGAAATCCCATCGCCATAGATTCCTAAGAATCAGAATGAATGGAGCCGAGTCACCGAGTTTTTACGATTCGTTGTTCGTTAAATGAATCTGGGCGTTCCCAGTGGTTGATTTTTTTTAGCGAAGTGAAACCGGTCACAGGAAGTGCTTAACTATCCACCACATCTTCTAATAATACAAATTCGAATAGAAATGTCAAATATCGCACAGCAAAATCGAAGATGTCATGTTGAGCTGCTCCTGAACCGCTTGTCCCAATGAAATTGCAGACGGGGATCTCCCAGTGCAAACTCTAGATTTTGTGATTGCGAGCTATCCAGCGCCGCTCAGGGTAAACTGAGCTGGAGTATCTCGTTCTTCGAACGTTCGGGGGTTTTTTTGCCAGGGGCGAGATTCTTCGTCGCTCCACACCTCAGACAATGTGAAGAATCCTGTCATTTCGAGCATAGCGAGAAATCCCTGGGGTGTTGTTCTTGAGGACTCCACATGTGGAAAAGAAAGAGCCCATCGTTCCTTAGTTTCTTAAACGATGAGTTGTGTCATCTCAGCGATTTCTTCAATAAGCAGGCTCCCCACACCCTTCAGTCGGATGACTGAGCTGGGTGGCTATCACCTGCATAAGTTTAAATTGATGGTTTTAAATAGGAAAAAGGGTGTTCGTGATGTTACCCGCCTTTTTTATTGGGGAGCAGCCCCGGGAGCAGATGCACGATAACCTTCCTCCGCTCCAAGTCGACCTCGCGAATGACAGATTCGATTGCCGGAAGAAGTACTTCATCACCAGTTTCGTTGCGTACAACGAAGACGTCATTCGCGCCAGTCTCAATGATCTCTGCGATTTCACCCAGCACTTCACCGTCCTCGCAGCAAATGCGTAATCCGAGTAGCTGCCAGTGATAGTATTCCCCCTCTTGCAAAGACTCAACATCACCAGATTCCAACCGGATCTCCACATCCCGCCACTGCTCAGCCGCGTCTCGATCCTCACAGCCTTCAATGACGAGAAGGTATCGTCCGCGATGCAAACGGATGGAGGTGACGGTCGAAGGTGTTGTTGTATCACCAAGGAAGATCTCCGTCCCTGGACGGATAGATTGGATCAATTTAGAGAACTGCTCAACAACTAGCCCGCCTCGAATCCCGTGAGGACGAACAATACGCCCGACAACCAGAAAATTCGGTGGTTGACGGGCGCTTCCCTTCTCGGGTGGATCTGAAGGTCGAACCATTCGCGTTTAAGGGATATCGAGTGTTGCGCGTACTCCATTTCGAGCAGCAGCCACTCTCAAGAGCACGCGCATAGCGTTTGCCACTCGGCCATTGCGCCCAATCACCCTTCCCATGTCTTCCTCGGCGACAGATAATTCCAATAGGACATCTCGTCCCCGGTTTTCCTCCGTCACCCAGACTTCTGTAGGATCGTCAACAATGGACTTCGCAATAAACTCGATTAAGGATTTCACGTTGGATTAAACCCTCCATAAGTCCTGTTTGAGCGCGTTCGCGAACAGCTTCAGGACTTAGGCATCCTCTTCCTTCTCGGATTCAGCTTCAGCGTTCGCTTCTTCCTCGTCTACCTCAGCCTCAGGTTCTTCTTTGGCTTCAGGCTCAGTATCAGTTTCAGTTTCCGTTTCGGCTTCAGATTCAGCAGCCTCTTCGGTCTCCTTGGCTTCTTCTTCACCATCGGCAGCTTCAGCCTCGGTTTCCTCTGCAACCTCAGGAGCTTCCTTTTCCTCCGCTGGAGCTTCTTCAGGCTCCGCTTCAGCCTCGGATGCTTCCTTTTCCTCCGCCGGAGCTTCTTCAGGCTCCGCTTCAGCCTCGGTCTCTGCTGCAGCCTCGGGTGCTTCCTCTTCCTCCGCTGGAGCTTCTTCGGCTTCAGGCGTTTCTTCTACAGCTTCTTCCGCCTCTTCCTTCTTGCGCGCCTTTGCTTTCTTCTTGCGCTTCCCGATAAGATCATCACGACGTGTCCGCGGATCGATCTCTGGGAGAGCCTTTTCAGCTTCCTCTAACAGCTTCTCGAGCGATTCTCCTTGCTTAAAGCGTTCCCAACGCTCCCAGGTTCCAAGAGCGTTAAGTGCTTGACGGACGGCGTCGCTCGGCTGTGCTCCATGCTGTAGCCAGTGGAATAAACGCGCTTCATCCACCACTACGGTGGATGGTTCCGTGCGAGGATTATAGTGGCCGAGGATCTCCAAGAAGCGCCCATCTCGTGGGCTTTCCTTGTCCGCGGCGACGATTCGGTAGCTCGGTTGGTTACGGGCTCCCACTCGACGTAATCGAATTCGAACCATTTATCGTCCCTCTCTTTTTATTTTTGCCTGTTCGTGTTTCGGGGTCGAGAGGGGGCTGCCTCGGAAGGGAGACAATTGTTAACCTTTCAACCACCAACAGGCTTTGATTATAACGGCCAAGATCCCATTCTTGGAAGGCCGCGTTTCCCTATTTGCTTCATCATCTTCCGCATCTGACGATATTGACGCAGAAGCTGATTGATCTGTTGGACGCTCGTACCCGATCCCCTGGCGATGCGTCGCTTCCGGCTTGCATTCAGGATTTCCGGTTTGCGCTTTTCCATAACGGTCATCGACTGCAAGATCGCCTGCGTAAAGACCAGTTGATTTTCAGCCTCTCGGCTATCGATCTCGTTCCCAGCCACGCCGAGCGGTAAAGCCTCAAGCAATTTACTCACTGGACCCATTTGACGCATCATCGCAAGCTGTTGAGCAAAATCCTCGAGCGTGAATTCCCCCTGCAAAAGCCTTTCTGCCTGAGCTTCCACTGCTCCTTTTTCGATCGCAGCTTCAGCTTTCTCGATGATGGAAAGCACATCACCCATCCCCAGAATTCGTGAGGCAAGCCGTTCAGAATCGAACGTCTCCAGTGCATCGCGTGCTTCACCAACTCCGATTAACTTGATCGGGATGCCTGTCACCGCACGCATCGAGATCGCAGCACCACCACGGGCATCGCCGTCCATCTTCGTCAGGATTAAACCCGTTAGGTTCACCGTTGTATTGAAACCCTGCGCGATATGGACAGCTTCCTGTCCCGTCATCGCGTCTACGATGAGCAAAGTCTCAGCAGGATCGACAACCGATTTAATCTGACGCAACTCGTCCATCATCGGCTCATCGATTTGCAGGCGCCCCGCTGTGTCGATGATGACGACACTCGCCCCACCCTTGCGCGCCTTCTCAAAGCCCTCTGCGCAGATCTCTGCTGGGTTTCGGTCCATGCTTGTGAAGACCGGAACATCGATCTCCGCACCCAGAACTTCCAACTGTGTGGCTGCTGCGGGCCGGTATGGGTCAGCGGCGATGAGCATGGTTCGTTCACCCTGCCCTTTGAGCTTGCGAGCAAGCTTTGCGGCCGTAGTTGTCTTTCCAGACCCCTGTAACCCGACCAACAAGATGACGCGTGGTTTGGCGCCTTGGAGCAGTAAACGTTCCGGCTCACCCAGTACAGTGACCAATTCCTGATGAATAATGCGTATTACCTGCTGCGCCGGATTTAGAGCGCGCGAGACATCTTCACCTAAAGCGCGTTCCTTAACCCGCTCCAACAGGTCTTTAACAACTTGGTAATGTACATCTGCTTCTAAGAGCGCCAGACGGATCTCACGCAGGGCAATATCAATATCCCCCGCTTTAAGTTTGCCGTGCCGACTGAGCTCTTTAAAGACAGTTTGTAGTTTGGTCGAAAGTGACTCAAACACGTTTGCAAATCGCCCCAATACGCAATCCGCCGCTCGGTCATTTTACGAACAGCGACCGTCCGGCGGGTCGTAAGTCGTATTCGACTCTATAACGTGAGAATTGTAGCCTGCTCTATGGCCTTGGTCAAGGGATACCTTCGCTGTGCATGAGATCGAGGATATTTCGACCAATACGCTCAGCTACAATCGAATTCTGGCCCTCGATCACGACGACCACAACATAGCGGCTACCGTTTATGAAGAGCCCACCTTGATACCAGCCAAGCATCTCGCCGACCTCACCCGTAAGGGCTACTGAGCGCTGGCCAAAGGGTTGACCTGCTGCAGCACTGAGCACCTCGATGACCCGCTTTCTAACGTTTTGATCCAACACCCTGTTGCCTGACCCCGCAGGGGGGATTTCATTCCAATCCCCTCCCTGGGGTCGGTAGGCATCCACGACTCGGAGTGCTGGTAAACCCGGGTCTGCGATCAATCCCGCAAATGCCCGGGCGAGCTGCAGAGGGCTTATTGTTAGATCCCCCTGCCCAACCGCCGCCAACCTCAACGCTCCTTCACTGGCTAGGTCACCTGGACCTGACGGATCTATGGTTGGCAAGCGAACTTCCGGACGGTCAAAGAAACCAAAGGCCTCGAGCATCTGGTTGAACTCCTCAGCTCCTAACTCCATGCCGAGCGTGACGAAAGGCGCAGGACACCCATTCAAGAAGGCCTTTGTGAAGTCTGCCTTGCCATCATGGAGAAGCTTTACCAAACATTCAAGCGACTGACCGTTTACTTCGATAGAGGTTTCTAAGTTCAGAACCAAATCGCCAGGTTCAGCGATGCCCATTTGAATGCTCCATGCAAGAATATACGGGCTTATCACCATTCCGGGTTGATATCTTCCCTGTGTGACTCGGTTTAATAGTGGAGATGCAGGATCAGTCGTTATGTCTTGCCACTCTTGATCAAACCGATTTGGATCGTATGAAGGCGATGAAGCCATGGCCAGGATGTCGCCGGACTGTGCTTCCAGCAGGACAAGTCCACCTTGGTACCCACTGAGTTGATCCGCGGCAGCTTTCTGCAAGTGGTGGTCTAGTGTCAACCGAAGATCGCTGCCGGGTGGAGGATGTCCACTCGTGAGCTGTGACCACCCTATCGAAATCGGATTATCACCCTCGCTTCCCCTCAGAAGCCCATCCATGACGCTTTCCAAGCCGGATAAACCATACGTAAAGGAGTTATATCCTATGACCGTCGCGCTTTCAGGGTGTGGATAAAACCGTTGATATGAACCCGGATTGCCCGTTGATTTAGCAAGTAGCTCCCCGGCTTCATCCATGATTAACCCTCGTTTCGTATACAGATCTTCCACCGCCCTTCGAGGGTTGTCAGTCCTGCTAAAAAGAATAGGCGCTCGATAAACCGTCCACCAACCTAAAGTTACTGCCAGCGCTCCCCATGCGATGAGACTTCCATAGTGCAGCGCCGCAAGTGGGCGTGTGAAGATTTCATTCCACTCGGTTTTCCCTGAGAGCAGAAGCAGAATGCCCAGAAGGATGAAGCTCGTGACAAGCGATGATCCGCCGTAGGATACAAACGGCAATGTCACCCCAACCAGCGGAAGCAGACGGATATTCCCACCAATAATCAGCACTGCTTGCAGCCCTAGCGAGATGCTGATGCCTGCGGAGAGCAAGGCAGAGAAAGGATCCCGCGAATGAAAAGCGACGCGTAATCCCCTGCTAACAAGAACGGCAAAAAGGGCGATGACGGCTAATCCTCCAAGTAAACCGAACTCCTCAGTAATTGCAGTGAAGATGAAATCGGTATGAACCGCGGGAACAAATCCTGGTGAACCCAAGCCAAACCCGCGCCCGACTACTCCGCCGGAGGCTAAAGCGATGAGAGACTGAACCAGCTGATACGACCCTCCGATCGAATCCGGCCACGGGTTAATCCATGCCGTAATCCGCTGACCAACGACATCGAAAAGGAAATAACCCATTGTGCCAGCCAGCATCCCAAAAATCGAAGCAAAGACGAGGATTACCCATCGTCCTGTCGCTACATAAAGTAGAAGGGCAAGGAGCGCCAGGAAGAGCATTCCCATCCCCAAATCCCGCTGAACGAGCAATAGAGCTACCGAGAGCGACCAGATGACAATCAATGGAAGCAGTGTGGAAAACGAGGGGAGTCCCTCCTCTCGATGGAATGTGAAACGCAGTTTGTCACTCAGAAAGGACGCAAGAAAGGCAACTAATAGCAACCGGAGAGGTTCAGATGGCTGGAGATAAACCCCACAGCATCCGAGCCAGAGTCTGGGCTCACCTCCCGTAGGATGGGTGCCGAAAACCAATGTCAATATCATCAGCACCAAACCCACGGTCATCCACACATACCGGTAGCGCCGCAGCCAAGATAGATTCCGATCCCCATGAAGAACCGCATAGAGGACGGTGATACCAACGATGAACCAAGCCGTCTGCCGAAACCCGAAGCTTGGAAATAGGCGCCAAATAACCAGCAAACCCCAGCCAGTGAGCAGAAAAGCTGTTGGCAGCAAGATGGGATCGCGCTCGGGATTCGTGCGATGGAGCGCCTGGCGAGTGAGCCAAAAACCAAAAACCCAAACAGGAAGAACGAGAAAGTGCCCCCAGCGATCTCCAAAAGCTGACCATTGGTTTAGGCGTGCTGCAGATGCGAAAGACAATGCAAAGGCAGTGAAGAGCAAAAAGAGGAACGCGAGGCTTCCCAGAAATAGCTCGCGCTCCTCGCTGGTTCGTTCTTGATCAACGAAGATATCGATCCACAAGGAGAGAGTACCTCCTACGCGCCGCTTCTGAGATGAGGTCAGGTTTAGTAGCAATTGCATCTTCTAATGCGGCGTGACATTCACAACCCACCTTTTCGGGGAGTTCTGCAACAAGGCGAGCGATTACTTCCTGGGCGAGGTTGGTATTCTTCTTAACCGTTTGGAAGACCATCTCCACCGTGACTGGCTCCTCGGCTTGATGCCAGACGTCGTAATCTGTGACATGCGCCATTACCGCGTAGCACATCTCAGCTTCTCTGGCGAGAAAAGCTTCAGGAGAAGTTGTCATCCCAATAATAGATATTCCCCAAGCACGGTAGATATTGGATTCTGCACGGGTCGAGAAACGCGGTCCTTCGATCGTGATGTAGCATCCTCCACGATGGACATTCCCGCTTACTTCCTCGGTGCTGGAAGCCAAGAGCTCGGAGAGGTCTGGGCAAAACGGGTCGGCGACACTTATATGTGTCACCAATCCGCTCTCGAAGAACGAGCGAGACCTGGAAACTGTGCGGTCGAAGATCTGGTCAGGGATGACAATCTCGCCTGGCACATAGTCCTCACGCAGCGACCCGCAGGCACTGACCGCAAGAACGCGCTTGACACCGAACATTTTCATCGCATATATATTTGCCCGGTAATTTACGTCAGTCGGTGGATAGATATGCCCGATCCCGTGGCGTGCAAGAAAAGCGACTTTTCGACTATTTAACATACCCATAGCAATCGGTGAACTAGGTTCACCAAAGGGTGTCGAGACCTCATGCATTTCTACATCAGTCAGATCATGCATGTCGTACAAGCCCGACCCACCAATTACGCCGAGAACAGGTTTTTCGTCCATAATCTCTCTCTTATTTCTTGCTATCTTAACCTAGGCTCGAGTTCGTAATTTCCACTTTCAGACAACGGTTGCCCTGCCGCTTATGTGGCTATACGAATATTCTTGTATCACGAAATTGGCGTTCACCACGCATAGATGTTCGTTCGATTATTCCAAGTCATCTTCAACAACGGGTGCTTCCATTCGGAATTCAACTCGACCGAAGGAAATCTGGTCGCCATAGGTGACGACCAACGGTCCTTCGAGCGGTATTCCATTGACTGCCGTTCCGTTCCGCGAGCCTGAATCCTCCAACCACCACTGCCCATCCTGAAAGGATAACCGCGCATGATGCGCGGAAGCCATATCATCCTCAAGCACCAATGTATTATCGGCTGCTCGACCAATTCTATTATTTGCAATGAGAGAGTGTCTCACCTCAACATCCGACCCATCAGCTAAGACAAGAACTGCGGGAGGGCTATGTACTTCTGATGCTCGATGGGATTGTATCTCCTTCCCAAGAAAAAGAAGGAGCATGCCCAGAAAAGCGTAGAGGATCAGGCCCATGACAACCCTGATCATAAGAAGTACTAATCCTGGAGTCATTCCTGAGGTTTTTTCTTCTTGGGGATCACTCGGGTTCGTTGGTCACCGGAAGGGCGCGGGGGGAATGGAGGCGAATAAGCTGGCGTTTCATCGGGTGGTCCTCCAGGGTCCTCTCCGTATACAAGCCGGTTTCCCGCCAGGTTGATTACATCTCCCGATTGTAGGACATGATGCTTAATTGCCCGCCCATTGATCACAGTGCCAGCGGAGGATCCTAGATCAAATGCTTCAAACCGCCCTTCTCTTGCTCGAATTTGAGAATGAGTCCTCGATATTCGTGGGTCATCGATGATAAGTTGATTATCCAGACGGCGGCCGATGTTCACGACGGGTCGATCCAAGGGAAAATGGCGATCCCCATTTACAATCAAATACGCACCCTTGGGAAGTACACCCGGATTGGTCTTGGGTTCAGTCTGCATAGCCTGTGTGAACTCCAGCGGGCTAGTGCTGTGCCATGCGACAACCCTCACCTCTTTCGGCCTTAATGTAGGATCGACTGCGATTGTCACAATCGGTTTTCGAAAGACCAGATAATCACAGTCCCGTGCAACTTGAAGAAGCCCTTGCGAGAAGCTATCCTGCAGGTGTGGCGCTTGATCTAGAATCGCCTGCGCATCATCGGGATTCAGCGTGAGCGCGTATTGATCAGGGACGAAGGGTTTGCCATCTTCCGTCCTGCGGATACCCTCATCCATCGCGCGCGAGAGTTGGGCAGCGACCAGCGCAGGCGAAAACTGAACCCCGATCAATTTACCCAGGGCTCCCTCGACGAATCTCTCAATTTGTGACTCGATGTGGTCGATTGGATTAGCCACGCTTGCTGTGTCTCTTAACCGTAAAAATAGCCATTCTGCGTGCAATCATAGCACATATATTAGATGTGATTTAATTATTCTCGCCAGGGGAATCCGAATCAAGCTTTCTCAATTGCTTTGTGATCCTAAAATCCATGGGGGTTATGCGATCATCTGCGGGCTCTGGCGCAGGTCCTGGCTTGTAAGGTGGTGTTACCTCTGGCGGACCACCCGTATCTTCTCCATAGATTAATTCGACAGTCGCTACATTAATCAAGTCCCCCGGTTGGAGCGTATGTTCCTTAACCTTTCGTCCATTCACAAAGGTCCCGGCTGTAGAATTGAGGTCATGGATGACGTATTTACCGCGGTTGGCTAGCAGCTGCAAATGTTGTCTTGAGACTCGAGGATCGTCGATTACCAGATCATTATCCAAACGACGACCAATTTTGACCAGTGGGGTTGATAGCTGAAAATGCCGTTTGCCTTCGACAACGAGAAAAGCGCCAGCTGGGGGTCTATCGGTATCGTACTCCTCGATCGGCGTGAGCTCGCCCTGTATACCCAGCGGATTGCTGCTGTGCCAACCGATAATGCGAACCCCATCTTGAGGGAGGGTTGGGTCAGTGGCAATCGTGAAATGAACATCTCTTGCAAAAAGAAAACCGGCCTGTTGCAGAGCTTGCCTAAACTCCCGGGATATTTCCATTTGAAGATCGTCCGACAATTGCCCGATTTGTTTCATGGCATCTGGGTGAACGCTTAACGTGAACTGATCAGGGGCAAACTCTCGCCCATTAGAATCAATACGCGCAACCCCAACCGATTCTTTTGCAAATTGGTGGGCAAAGTTTTCCAGAGGGAGATCGCCAAGATCGAGATACCCCAAGGATTTCTTAAGAGCTTCCTCTATCGCTCCTGCAATCTGTAATAATCGATCGTCCATTCTTATGATTATACATAGCCGCCGCTCGTCGTTAAAAGGGCAATTCGTACTATATACTGGAGATGTGATGCAACCCGGATACGAAGAGATCGAACATACTGCCGATTGGGCATTACGCGTTCGCGGCCAAAATCTCACCGATTTGTTCCGCAACGCCGCCTTTGGCATGCTTTCATTGCTAGACATTGAACCTGTCCCGGGAAATGCAGAAAGCCGCTTTTTCGAACTGGTAGCGGAAGACACCGAGACGTTGCTGGTTTCCTGGCTGGAAGAGCTGCTCTACCCGCTCGATGTTGAAAATGCTGCAGTTGTCGATTTCGAGGTTGATGTGTTAGAAAAAACTCGATTAAAGGCAACGATCGAGTTAAAGAAAATCGCAACGATCAAGAAAGAAATTAAAGCCGTCACTTTTAACGAACTGGATATTCGTGCCATAGAATCCGGCTACGAGACGATTATCGTCTTTGATGTTTAGAAATAGGAGGTGGCAATAATGGTAGAGAAAAAAGATCTAATAAAAATCACGGATGTCATCTGGGAAATCCCTACTTCTTATCGAGAAGATATGCGCGTCCCAGTGAGGATATTCGCGGATGAAGCTTTGATCGATGCGGCACTGGGCGACAAATCCTTCAATCAGGCGGTTAACACCACAACACTCCCGGGGCTCGTGAGTCCCGTCGTCGTTATGCCGGACGTTCACCAAGGTTACGGTTTCCCGATCGGTGGTGTTGCCGCGAGCAGATATCCGGATGGCATCATCTCCCCAGGCGCGATCGGCTACGACATCAATTGCGGTGTGAGGCTGCTCGCGAGCGGAATTTCGTTTGACGATGTACAGAGGGAACTCCCCGATCTCGCTTTAGCGCTCGATGCGAATTGTCCAAGCGGGGTCGGCGTCGGTGGAAGCGTGCGTCTCACCACCAAGGAACTGGATAAAGTATGCCGACAGGGTAGTAACTGGGCGTTGAAAAACAATTACGCCCGCAGGGATGATCTCGAGCGAACAGAAGAGCAAGGTCAGATTCACGGCGCCGATCCTTCCAGCATTAGCTCTCGCGCTAAACAGCGCGGCAAGGGCCAACTCGGGACACTAGGGGCAGGCAATCACTTCATCGAGATCGATGTCGTTGACGAGATCTTCCATGAAGCAGCCGCGGACGCTATGGGGTTGGCGAAGGGGTTGCTCACCGTCCAGATCCACTGCGGCTCGCGTGGGTTTGGACACCAGGTCTGCTCCGATTATGTCCGCGAATTTCAGAGCGCAGTGAAGCGCTATGGAATCAAACTGCCTGACCGCGAACTGGTCTGCGCGCCTCTGAATTCCCCGGAGGGTAAACGATACATGGCGGCGATGGCATGCGCAGCAAACTACGCCTTTTGCAATCGACAAGTGCTGGCGCATCACGTCCGCCGTTCTTTTGAGCAAGTGCTTGCGGGGAGAGTGCCGGATTGGGACCTTCACCAGGTTTACGACATTGCCCACAATATGGGGAAGACCGAGACCCATGTCGTCGATGGTGAAAAAGTGCGTGTTTGTGTGCACCGCAAAGGGGCAACTCGTGCTTTCGGTCCCGGATTCGAGGGGCTGCCAGAAGTCTATAAACCGTTCGGTCAGCCTGTCCTGGTCCCCGGCAGCATGGGGACTGCATCCTGGGTTCTGCTGGGAACAGAGGAGAGCATGACGAAGTCATTTGGATCGTCATGCCATGGCGCTGGACGAGTGATGAGCCGCAGGCAGGCAAAGCGGGAAGTTTGGGGCCAAGACCTGCGAGAAGAGCTTGAGGCGCAGGGCATCATCATCCACGCGGGCTCCATGCCCGGTCTTGCGGAGGAAGCGCCAAAAGCCTATAAGGATGTGGATGCCGTAGTCGATGTAGTCGTCCGTGCTGGTATCGCCGCCAAAGTCGCTCGTCTTCGACCCGTTGTGGTGATCAAGGGGTGAGGAAAAAACGATAATCTTCGCAAGAAACGAAAGAGGCAGTCCATAGGTCATTTTAGGACGGCCTCTTTTTCCAATCCACTACGGTTATTCTGGCATGAGCCTCAGGAAACGGCGTTTCCCGACCTTCAGAATTGCTGTTTGTTTTAAATCGAGAGCCATGTTCGGATCATCAAGCACTTCTCCATCCAAGCGGACTCCATTCTGCTTGATCAGACGCCTGGCTTCGCTCCTGCTGCTCACCAACCCAGAATCCACCATCACGTCAACAATGGTTCGGTCAGATCCAGTGCTGTACTCCGGCATCTCCTCGGGGTCCTCGTGCTCTTGAAAAACTCGACGGAAAGCTGCTTCGGCAGGCTCAACTGCTTCCTCGCCCTGGTAGATGGCGACGATTTCGCGTGCCAGGCGCATTTTCACATCGCGTGGATGCAGCTTGCTCTCGTCTAATCCCCGCTCGATCTCGGCTATTTCATGCGGATCCAAGCGCGTCACCAAACGGAAATAATTCATCATCGCCGAATCTGGAAGCGACATCACCTTTCCATACATCTCCTCGGGAGTTTCATCGATGCCGATGTAATTCCCCGTGCTCTTCGCCATCCGCATATGTCCATCGGTACCTACGAGTACGGGTGTGGTTAACGCGACCTGTGGGCGCACTCCCATAGCCTCCTGCAGTTTTCGGCCGGCGAGCAAATTGAAGAGCTGCTCGGTTCCACCGAGTTGAACATCTGCCTTCAGTATTGTAGCGTCATACCCTTGAAGCACGCCGTAGAAGAACTCGTGCAGCCAGATCGGGTCGCCCTTCTCGAAACGTTTAGAGAAATTGTCACGCACCAGGAATTGCTGGACCGTGAAAAGACTCGCCATTTCGATGATCTGTTCCATGGAAAGCTTTGAAAGCCATTCATGGTTGTACCGGACCTCTGTTTTCTCAGGATCAAGGATTTTAAAAGCCTGATCCGTATAGGTCTTAGCGTTTTCCATGACCTGATCATGGCTAAGCCGCGGGCGTGCTTTGTCTTTGTCCGAAGGGTCGCCTACCAGTGCAGTGAAGGTTCCAATGACGAATATTGCCTGATGGCCGAGGTCCTGAAATTGCTTGAGCTTCCTCATGGTCACGGTATGACCGAGGTGAAGATCCGGCGACGTTGGGTCGTATCCGCAATAGACGCGAATCGGCTCCCCCGTTTTTGCTGATTGGATCAGCTTCTCCTTAAGCTCTGTTTGCATCGCGTCTCGTAGCTTCTCATCCCCCATCTCGACACCCTGCATCAAGATATCGATTTGTTCTTCGATCGATTTGCTCTGAGACATACTGCCTGCTCCTAATGATGTAAAGATAGCTGGGTTAAAAAATGATCAAGCGCGGGCCGCATGCGCCCACGCTTGGTTTGCTGGCTTGTGCCCCTCAGAATTGAGGAGCTCAGTCCGGGAACATACAGCCGAACGGGCAAAGGGGGCGGTCTGCGCCCCGGGGATAGATGTAGCTGCATGGGTCCTTTAATCCATTTTTCCGCATGGCGATGCAATCATAACATATGCCGGAGTTAGACCTCACTCAGATATTACGGATCGCTCCCGCCGGCAAACCCATACATCGCCTTCCAGCTCAAGCTCAACAAGATTCGCCTGCCTGGCGATCGTCGCCGCCAGCTGCTCCCCGCTCTCGGTCCCTGTCCTCACCTCTCGCCCAAATGGTCCTTTGATAGTCGTTGGGGTTTGAAAAGTGAAGACCTTCTGATCCCCAACGACAATCACATACCAGCCGGCTCCCCTCCTTGTTAATCTAAGAGAGTCGATCTCCCGCCACATCATCTCCACTTCGCGTATAGGGGTCTGATGAATAAGATTACTTTCTGATAGGCTAATTTTCGTATTCCGTTCAAGCCAATTAGAGAAGGAACTCGCCAATGCGGCCAGCAGAAAGAGAATGGTAACGATGATGGCAGTCAAAGAGATGGAACCTAAACGTGATAATAATATGGCGTCTAGAATCCCCAAGGTAAGCACTAAGAGCCAGGCCACCCGTTCCCCAGATCGATTGAGCGTAATCAAGCGGTAGGTTTTCTTTGCGTCGAATTCAGCGAATGCCTTCAAAAAATCCGGACGTTGTTTCACCTCAATCTCCTCGTGGACAGAGTTTCATTTACCATCCGGTAAAACCTCGACCTTTTTCTCACTGCTTGAGCTGAATGTGGATCCGTTCACAAGAGTCTCTCGCGAATCGCTCGCTCGGAAGTACGTTCACCTACAAAGCCAACAAGCAATACTCCAACCAATGTAACTAGCATGCCAGCCCACGCTCGCCCTGGTATCATCTCGCCGATCAACCACGGTGAGATGAGCGCAGTCCCAATGGGCATCAAATTTAAGGTAATGCTCATCTCAAAGGCTTTCAGTTTGCGGCGTGCGTGATTCCAGATCAAAAACGCAACCATGGAACTCGGCACAATTAGCCAGAGCAATATTCCCCAAGTCGACATTGGAGGAAAGGCACGCAGAGGCGAAATGAGTAGTATGGTAAAACCACCGATACCCATCGGTAAGGCGGATAGGGTTAAAGGGTCAATCACTTTTTCCCGAGCAATCGAACGACCTATCAAGCCGTTGATGGTTAACGCGAGAACGCCAATGAGCGTTAGACCAATCGAGTAGAAATCGTCTAGGTCAACACTCATTCCGAAGAAAACTACACTGCCCGCGAGGGCAACAACAAGACCCAGAATTTGCAACGAGGTGGGTTTTTCATTGAGAAAGGCTGCTCCTAGAAGAAAGGTCAGTACGGGGATGCCATTAAGTAAGAATGCGGATGTAGTCGCGTTTAGATTTTCCAATCCCCTGAACATCATTATCGTCCCGATGGCAAAACCAGAGATTCCCATAATCCCCAGGCGGAGCCAATCTAGAGTACCCAAAACTCGCAGAATCCCTCGAGAAAAGAAAAGCAGCAAGGGTATAAACAAAAGAAAAGCACAAACATATCTAAAGCCAGCAATTTCATATGGCGAGAGATCTTCGAGGAGAATTTTTATTAAAGGCGCAGTTGTCGACCAGATCAGAACTACGGCGATCGCTTCGATATAAGGGAATAATCGTCTAAACACGAAGGAATAGTTCCTTAAACGCTCCGGTGACTTGAGCCAATGCCTCATCGTCAACCCAATAATGCATAACCAGCCGCATCTGGCCAGCGCGTGATGCGCTGATTTTTATCCCCTTATCGGCAAAACGACGCACTAACTCCTCCCCGGCGATCGGCGCATTTGCATCGAGCCGCAGGAAGATCATATTCGTCGCTGGTGTTTCATAATCCAAGGATATTCCGGGGAGCTCAGCTAGAGATTCTGCAAGCCGGCACGCTCTGATGTGATCTTCTCTCAACCGATCCACCATATTTTCAAGAGCCACCACCCCCGCTGCTGCGAGCACGCCCGCTTGCCGCATCCCCCCGCCCAACATTTTCCGTGCACGGTGAGCTTTTTGAATGAAGGCTTTATCTCCACAGATGACCGATCCCGCCGGAGCGCACAGCCCCTTCGAGAGACAGAACGTTACCGAATCGGCTGGTGCGACAAGCTCTGCAGGGGATACGCCTAGGGCGATCGCGGCGTTAAATATTCGCGCGCCATCGACATGCATGCAAAGCCCATGTTCTTGGGCGACGCGCCCCACTTCCTGTGTGTATTCTACGCTCAATACCGACCCCCCACAGCGATTGTGGGTATTTTCAAGGCAGATTAAGCTGGTTAGGGGAAAGTGATCGTTATCCGCACGAATGGCCGCTTCAATCTCATCGTGTGCAACCGTTCCATCATCTCTATTCTCGACGACGAAGGTATGGATGCCCCCCAGCGCGGATACGCCTCCCGCCTCATATAAATAAGTATGCGAACGATCCCCGATGATGATTTCGTCGCCGCGGGCGCAGTGAGCCAGAATGGCCGCCAGATTCCCCATCGTCCCGGATGGTACGAAGAGTGCCGCTTCCTTGCCCAACATCTTCGCGGAGAGCTCCTGTAAATGGTTTACCGTCGGATCCTCGCCGTAAACATCATCCCCCACCTCGGCGTTCGCCATCGCCTCCCGCATCTCAGGGGTTGGCTCGGTTACTGTATCAGAGCGTAAATCGATCCATTCCATTGCCATCATCCTTTTCGTTTACCCATCAACCCCAAGCTTTCGGTACCCATGAATTCCTCAATTTTGAATCTCCACGCTCGACCGAACCCACGGATGCTATTACCGTTGGCGCAAGATATTTAGAGTCGACTCAAAATCCTCTGGAAGTGGTGAATTGAAAGTCGTTGGCTGTTCATTTCCAAGAAGACGAATAGTTAGCTGACCGGCGTGCAACAGCTGCCGTTCAACAGGCAGCGTGGGTTTGCGACGGCCATAAACCCGATCCCCCACGATCGGACAATCGATAAACGACAGATGAACGCGGATCTGGTGGGTACGACCCGTTTCAGGTCGAACTTCAAGAAATGAATGCTCATGGAACTGTTCACGGGTGTGATACGTTGTAACAGCCTCCCGCCCCCGGCTTTTTGACACAACCGCCATTTTCTGGCGGTGCTTGGAGTCGCGGCCGATAGGCGCATCAATTTTCCCCGATGGGGTCGGTGGTTTGGAATCCGTGATTGCAAAATAGACTTTCTTCACTTGTCGATCCTGAAATTGTTTCTGGAGCCACTGATGAGCTTCATCGTGCTTTGCGAAGAGGATGAGACCAGACGTGTCCTTATCAAGCCGGTGGACTACACCAGGGCGCCCCTCATCACCGATGCCGCGAATATCTGGTGCATGCGCTAGGACTGCATGAACTAGTGTTCCAGTTTGGTGACCCACGGAAGGATGGACAACAACACCTGGCTCCTTGTTGATAACCAGGAGATCATGATTTTCATAAACAACGTCGATCGGGATCGCTTCAGGCTGTAAATCCGTGCGGGTTGGCTCGGGTATCGAGACCTGAATATCCTCGCCGCCATCAAGGCGATAGCCTGTTTTCTTAACAACTTTACGATCAACGCTAACCAAAGCGCTGCGAATGAGTTTCTGCACTTGAGAGCGAGAGAGATCCCCTATGTATTCCACAATTACGACGTCCAGCCTACCACCTGGCTTCGGTGCAAGGAAGCGAATAGTCTGTGCAACCACTGGCTTTATCCCGATTGACCTTCGAGGTTCCGACTCCCCTTCTCTTCGACGGGATCAGCCTCGTCTCGTTTCTTATTTCGCCGTTCCTCGACCCACATTGCACCCACAAGAAGCGCTGCACCAATGGATATACAGGAATCAGCCACATTGAAGACCGCAAAACTGCCCAAAGAAACGAAGTCTGTTACCGCGCCATGATACAACCTGCTGAGCAGGTTGCCTGTCGCCCCGCCCAACTGGAGCCCTAGTGCGATGCGGGATGCGACTTGCTCGCGAGGGATCTGGGGGAAGTAATACAGGATGGCGCCAATTACAAGAACTGCAATCACAGTGAAAATCACACCACCGGAGGGGAAGATCCCAAAAGCTGCTCCTGTATTATTCCAATGGACGATGCGCGCATACGGTCGAAGCCAGTCAAATGGAACCCAGGATTCGCCGACCGCCAGGTTTGTTCTTACAAGGTATTTAGTCCACTGATCCAAGGCGACGATGACGCCGGCGAGACAGATCAGGAATCCATAATCCCGCAACAATGATCGCTTCACTTCAGGTTGTAACCTCCTTCATTAGACGGACTTGATTGTACCGTAATGCCCCATCAAGTGGGATTCATGAATCGGGTTTCCCGGAGGGTATCCTGGGAAACCCGATTGCTCTCATGCACCTGCGAGAGATTCTCTCCTAGTAAGAATTAACCTTCGACTTTACGTAGAGCGATCCGTAACGATTCTCCGTCGAAATGATGCTCGGTCGTGATCACGCCCTGCGGGTTTGCCCTCGACTGCATACTCTCAGCGATGACTTCTCCTTGAATATAGACGCGGTGCACATCGATGGCCTGAGCAAGCTTATCACTTGCAGTATATTGCACCTCGATGCCATCATCCACCTGAAGATTCGCCTGCCTGCGCAAGTCTTGCACGCGGCGCACAAACTCTCGCGCCAACCCTTCCAGGACCAACTCTTCTGTCAGCTCTGTAACCAACGCCGCTACATAGGGTCCATCCGCAACAGCGGAAAAACCCTCGTGAGCTTCGATGCGTAGTTCCACTTCATCCGCCGTCAACTGGATGGCTTGATCTTCGATTTTTACCTCGATCGGTTTCCCTGCCAGCAGAGCAGACGCACTTTGAGATGGATCAAGCTTCCCAACAGCGTCACGGATCGCGGGGAAGAGCGAACCATATTTCTGCCCTAACTGCTTTGGCAGCGCCTTGAGTTGGTACTCGACTGCTTCTGCAGCGGCGTCGAGCAAGCGTACTTTTTTAACATTTAATTCATCTCGGATCAGCGCATCGAAACGATTGACAATAGCACGCTCCTCTGAACCTGAGACTGCGAAAACAACTTCGGATAGAGGTTGCCTCAGCTTCCTGTTAGCTTTGTTCCGCGCTGCATGCCCCATGGAGATGAGCATTTGAACGAATTTCATCTCCTTCAATAAATCCTCATCCACCTCAGCTGGATCCACCTCCGGCCAAGGGCGATGGTGGACACTCTCAAGCGCGTCATCATCGATGCTCCGTACGAGGTTTTGGTACATCGTCTCCACAACAAAGGGCGTGAAAGGAGCTAGAACGTGGGTCAAGGTCAGCAGCGCTTGATAGAGCGCAGTATAGGCTGCATGTTTATCCGCATCCGAGGCTTCATCCACACCGGTTTTCGCCCAGAACCGGCGCCTACTCCGACGGAGGTACCAGTTGCTCAAGTCATCCAGGAAATTCCCGATCACTTTAGCAGCGCGGTCGGGCTCGAAGGTTTCAAGAGCATGTGTCACCTGATCGATTGTCTGAAGCGAACGTGAGAGAATCCAACGGTCCATAACACTGAACCGGACATCACCACGGTCGGCCGGTGTCCACCCATCGAGATTGGCATAGGTAACGAAGAAGGCATACACATTCCACAGTGGTATCAGGAACTGTCGCCGGGCTTCGGTCGCGGTCTCAAATCCAAAAAGCAAGTCCTTCTCAGGCCTGTGGTTGCAATAGACCCACCGCATGACATCTACACCCATTGCGTCGGCGGCTTTGTTAAACTCGATCATATTGCCCGAAGATTTATGCATCGGTTGCCTATCTTCGGCGAGCAAAGTCGCATAAGTAAACACGTGTTTGAATGGCGACTTCCGCTCGAGAATCGTGCTCAAAGCCAGGAGGCTATAGAACCAGTTTCGGAACTGTCCCGGGAATGATTCGCTGATTAGATCGGCAGGATACCACTCCGACCAATACTCCTTATCGGTGTTGTAGCGGAGCGTACTCATCGCCACAACCCCCGCATCCAACCAGGGATTGCCAACATCCGGGATGCGTTCGATAACCGCGCCACATTCACTGCATTCAATCTTCACAGCATCGATGTACGGTCGGTGTGGCGTGTGACCCTCAAAAACGTCCCAGCCCTCAACCGCTCTCGCTTCGAGTTCCTCGCGACTTCCAATCACTTCGAAATGCCCGCAGGATTCGCACTCCCAGATTGGCAGTGCCAGCCCGTAATAGCGCTTCTTCGAGAGCATCCAGTTATGCATATTCCGCAGCCAATCGAGCTCACGCTCCAGTCCGAAGGAGGGATGCCAAGTTGTTTCTTCTTTCACGACCTCCATAATCTGATAACGCAGGTTGTTTAACTTCTCCTCTTCTGTGACCTGCTCGTAGGGTTTGTCTAGTTGTTCGCCCATGTTGATGAACCATTCATCCACAAGATGGAATACAAGCTCTTCCCCGCAACGCCAACAAACCGGGTAGCGATGGATATAATCCTCGATATTGTAAGTCAAGCTCTTTTCAGTCAGATTTTCGAATATTGGCTGAGCAACTTTCTGGACATTCATCCCCGACAGCCAGCCAAACCCATCGAGGAAAAGACCGTCGTTGTCTAGCGGTGCAATAACCGGCAGGCCATGTTCCTTGCTCAACTGGAAATCCTCGGCACCACAGCCAGGCGCGATGTGTACGATTCCAGTCCCCTCGTCTTCGCCCACTTCTTCCCATAGGATCACGCGATGCGCTTCAGGACTTCCCTGTTCTTTTTGAACGGGCAGCTCATCAAAAGGACCATCATAAGTCCAACCTTCCATTTCTTTGCCTTTAAGCTCCGCTTCAACTTCGTAGGAACCCTTCAATATATGCAATGTCCCCCTGCTCAGATAGAAAAACTCATCCCCCTGACGGACCTTGACATAATCCAAGTCGGGACCAACGGCGGCAGCGACGTTGCTCGTGAGCGTCCATGGCGTGGTCGTCCAAATGAGCAAGCTCTCACGTTCTCGATCGCGGAGCGGAAAGCGCAACGTGATACTCGGGTGGGTGATTTCCTTGTACCCCTCGGTCACAATCTCATGCTGGCTTAAGCCCGTACCACAACGCACACACCACGGCATAACATCACGCCCTTTGAAAATCCAGCCCCGATCGTAGCAGGACTTGAGCACGGCCCAGATGGTGTAGTTGTTGTCATCTGAAAAAGTGAAATATGATCCGCCTAGTTCCGGCATGCCTAAGCGGCCCACGATGGATTCAACGCTGCCCGTTACCGGTCCGTGCGGCCCTTCCACTGTGATTTGCTGGGATGGATCCTCCGCCATCTTATCTCGCAGAGTCCGCAGCATGTCGGGATCGTTCCAATCCATCCAGAACCCCAGGCGGATGCTCTGCTCTGTCTGCACCGCGGAGTATTTCAAGACCTGTTGCTTGCACAAATTGACAAAGCGATCGAGGCCGAATTCTTCAATTTCACGCTTGCTGTTGAAACCCATCTCCCGCTCGACATTGACCTCAACCCATAAACCTTGGCAATCGAAACCGTTCTGGTATCGCGTTCGAAACCCCTGCATGGCTTTAAAGCGATGGAAGAGATCTTTATATGTCCGCCCCCAACCATGATGAACTCCCATAGGGTTATTGGCCGTAATCGGACCATCAATGAAGGACCAACGTGGACCGTTTGACCTGAGTGCGACGAGTTTTTTGAAAGCCTGAATTTCATCCCAGAACTTTAAGACTTCTTTTTCAAGTGCGATGAAATCTACCTGGTTGTCGACGGATTTAAACATCTAACACCTCACGGTTCAAGCTCAATGACCAAGCGTTTATTGATAGCGCCCTTGCTCTTGTAGTCCACGATGCGGATCTGACCTACTTCCTCAGTGTTGGCAACGTGGGTCCCGCCGTCGGCTTGGAGATCAAGTCCTTCGATTTCCACCACTCGAACTTCTTGAATCCCAGGAGGCAGGAGATTGATTTTCGTTCGGATCAGGTCAGGGATCTGGAAGGCTTCATCGCGCGGCAAGATTGCAGTCTTAATGGATCGAGCCGCACTGACCTCTACATTGATTTTCTTTTCGATCTCGACGACGAGTTCCTTATGCATGGATTCAAACTCAAAATCCATTCGTCCACGTAAGGGTTGCATATTTCCGCCGGTTACGCTTGCACCATAATCTCGCCATATCACCCCGCATAGGATGTGCATCGCGGTGTGGACGCGCATCAGCTGGTAGCGTCGCTCCCAATCCACTTCACCCTCCACTTCCGCGCCGGCTTCGGGTGGGTCTCCATCAATTTCATGCCAGAGCTCACCATCGACCTTCCGAACTCGTTTCACGGACAGGGTTTGGTCCCCCAATTGAAATACACCGAAATCGCAGGGCTGTCCCCCTCCGCCGGGGTAGAAAGCGGTCCGGTCCAGGGAAATTCCGTGCTCCGAGACACCCATCACCTTTGCAGTGAAGGTCTTCAAGAACGAGTCTTCATGGAACAGCAATTCCGTCATCGTTCATTCCTCTCTTTCCAGGGGTAGAAAGTGACACTTCATTAACCCCATTCAACCCCGTATAAATATTAAAAGCTCCCGTCCCAAACAGGGACGAGAGCACATTACTCCCGTGGTACCACCCTGATTCCCATCAACAGCGGGCTCTCAGTCAGGTACGACCAACAAAATCAGTGGCTTATACCTGCGCCTTGGGTAACGGCAGGCGATCCCGGCTTCCTTACTTGCGATGTACTGCGTTCGGGTTGCAGCTCCGGAGGGATTTTCCGACTGTTATCCTGACCCGGCTCTCACCGTCCCCGGGCTCGCTGACAGGCAGACTCAGACGTACTCGTCTCCATCAAAGCTTTTTTCTTCTATTGAATTTATGTACGCATTATGCCATACGCGCAAACACGGGTCAATGACTCTGCGCTTGCACCGTCTCAAACCGATTCTGATGGACCAGGCATATGATTGAGAACGAGTCGACTAATACCACGGATCTCATTTGCTATACCATTAGAACCGGAGCGCCAATGTTGATATTCTTCGAGTAACGTTTCAACCCCGGCAAGGAGCGCCTGGTATTCGGATTCATAATTCTTTCCCATCAAGGATAATAATCGCGCTGGCGAATTAGCCTTCCGCTCCCTTTTTAATAGTCGGAAGGATCCTTGGACAGATTCGGGATAGCTGCAGCTGTTCCCGTAAAACTTAAGAGATATCCCCTCACCACGAGACTCTTATAGGCACTTCGTTTGTGAGGGTAATTTTATTTATTTACTCGGTCTGGATACCAATACTCAAAAAGAACGCTCAGATTGCGTTGATGAAGCTGCTCGGCCAAGCCGCCGAGTATTATGCGGCTCTTCCCACAAGATTCGATGTCGATCTGGGAAAGGTAGGCTTTGTAATCTTTCCGTCGGCTCGCCTGCCTGACATGACGCCGGATTACATTCATGTAGGTGAGATTGTCCTCCACTTTAGATGTGACCTCCCCCCGTAGAAAGGTCTCTCCATGTCCTTGGACAATATTTTCCAGCTTCATCTTTGGGAGACGTTTCATGCTCTCGACCATCGTGTCGAAATCGCCGTCGACGATATACGGCAGCGGCATGAGTATGTCACCCGAAAAAAGAACCCGATCCTCCACCAGGAGCACGCCAATACCATCTGGGCTGTGGCCTGGGAGGTGTATCAGCTGGATAGACCGCTTTCCAATCTGAAGACTCAAAGCTCCTTTTTCGAAGACCACATTCGGGAGAACGATCTTCAGATTCCGTAATTCTCGATTGGTTCGCTTTGCTGCCGCCAGGGTACGTTTGCCTTTTGTCTCAAGAAGAGTACGGCAGAGGGAGTGGCTGAGAATCGTTGCGTTTGGAAACCAGCAATTGCCCAATGTATGGTCGGAGTGATAGTGAGTGTTGATGATATAGCGGACTGGTTTGGATAATCGCCCTTCAAGAAAGTCGCGAATTTCTTTGGTTTCTGCAGGGTAAGCGAGCGTATCAATGAGAATGGACCAATCTTGGCCAACAATGGCCCCTGCATTCACCTGCGCATAAAGTTGGCTGGTGAATACGTATACATCCTCGGCTACCCGCTCTCTAATCATACGTCCTCCTGTGTGACTGCAGTCAGGAAGGATAGCATACGGGGCAAATCGATGTCAAGCTAGCTTAACATAAATGATGTTTTGAACCATAATTAGAGGAAATTGGTGATCCGACAATCTGTGTTAGCCCGGATGTGGGGTTATGTTGAGCCAGTTGTGGGTGTAGGGAAAGGTGTACTTGTTGGGACAGGGGTGGGTGTTCGCCAGCGCCACCACCATGGAGTCGGCGTTGGCCGCGGTGTCCGCGTAGGCGTCGGGGTCGGTGTTTGGAAGGGGGTTGGCGTGATGATGGCTGTGTCGGGGTATAACTCGAGCATCGCTTCCTTCCAATTTCGTTGATCTCGAAACACAAATTCATTGAACCTCGCTCCATGATAGTAGGTTCGCCAATTTGTCAGTGCTGGGACGCGCTCGAAGCCGTAATCCGCCGCCAGTTGTGTAAAATCAACATAGAATCCCGCAGGAATATTCCCTTTTATGCTCCCTCCTTGGTCATAGAATTGAGGGTCCCCGTCATAACGAATCTGGAAATCCCAACTGGGCGTCCGCAGCGGCTCACCTTGAGAACCATCCTGCTCTGCAGTACGAACATAGACTCTCCAGTAGGTCTGAGCCCCAAAATCCTCCCGTACCATCTCGATCCATCCGGCTTGAACCGCGGCTTGGCTGAAAGCGAAAGCCCGTCCAGTGAAAAGCCAATCATCATGAGACAAGCCAGGTGGAAGCGGATCGTTTATTCCCACGAACGCATGCTCTAACGTGGAAAGAAAATCCCACCCAAGATCGATTGTTACCCGCGCACGCAGAGCGTTGAAGGCCTCATCGACTGCGTCAGAGAGAGATGCATTAGGCGCGGTCACCCCCGGAAGCAGAGCGAGCGATAGACGGCCGAAAGTTGCATCCTGAGAAGTTAGTTCGATCACGTATAGCGGGAGTGTCGCCGTTTCATCTTCACCAAATGGATACGCCGCCGCAGGCAGACCCTCCGCCGTCCAAAAAAGATCCTCGATAGAAAGATGGATTGGGAGTCCCGGCGGATGCCCTCCATTATAGGAATAGGTGACCAGCCGCCGTTCAAAGGGATCCGCAAGAATGGCAATCAGCGCCTTTCCATCGGGTGACCAGCGCACACTGTGTCCTTGACCATTGGGAGATGATGGAAGATCGCTTTCAATTTCTTTGACCAAGATCTCCTCAAAACCCCTTCTATTGATCGAGTAGGCCAACAGGCTCCCATCGGGACTAAAAGCAGGATCGCTCTCACCTAACTCGATGGTTTGAGTTAGATTAATGAAGCGCTCGTCCGGTTGATCCAATTTCGCGACGAACACATCCGGCGAGCCATCACGATCGGAAATGAAGGCGATGCGTCGGCCGCCCGGATCCCAATCCGGAGAATTATCGTTCGCAGGATGATTTGTTAACTGGATCACATCTTCATCATCCATTACCGGCAAGATGTAAATGTCAAAATCACCATCGTAATTCGCTTCGTAGGCGATCCATCGACCATCCGGTGACCAGGTTGGATTGCCTTCGAACCCCGGGGTTTCAGTCAACTGCCGTAGATTCCCGGAGTTGAGATCCAGCAAATAGAGATCCCAGTAGAGTCCGCGGTTTGATGTGAAAGCAAGCATCCCCTCATCCGCATTGAACGCTGGATTCCGATCGTCCCATTCCCCAAATGTGATCTGGATTGGTTCAGCATCTCCAATTACGTATGCCCAAATACTGCTGCGCGCCTGGGTTCGGGCTGAGAAAAAGATCGTGCCCTTTGAGGCAATTTGCGTTGAGGTTGCGGTAGAGGCAACTGATGGAGATACCTGGCCAGTTCCCGAGCTCCCTGGAGGCGTGACTGCCAGCGACGTGGCCAGTGCGGAAAGTGTAGGCTCCATCGGGACAGGCGGTACGGGCTGGCGAAGCTGCAAACTATACCATCCCAGAAACCCAATACCGACGACCACGACCACCAAGAAAATCCGGTAAATCCAGAGCCTCACCGATGGACGTTCTCCGTTTATATCTACAGGCTGTTTCTGGTCGTCAGGCATACCGCACTTCCTCACCAACGGGACCGATCATAACATCACGAGCTCATGTTCATCAAGCGTGCAAGCTGGATGCCAGAGTGTATAACAGTGAAAGTGATTATCGGCAAATGTGGGAAATGAGCTAAAAACAGGCGTTGGGAGCCGGCACAAATCCGGCTCCCAACACTTACCCCCTCCTATCCCCCCGTTGAGAGGGGTTCAATCAGCCCAACGAACGGAAGCAATTTGCGGCGGAATTTTGAACCTGTCTGCGAAACCTCGCTTTTTACCACCGTTTACTCGATACGCGTCAAGCAAAACATCTGGAATGAGGAGATAGCGGGCGAAATACTCTGCTGATTCACGCAAGTTTGGCAGAAGGAGATCAGGTAGCCCTAACGCACGACCGTGTTTGCTGGTGATCAATGCACTCAGCATTTCACGTGCTAGAGCAAATCGCCTTTCATCTTGTTCCAGATCGATCCGCACGAAGATACTGCCGCGCCTACTCGGCGGGCGGGCGAATGTGGCATCCCACAAATTGGAGTACATATCCACGACGCCGAAGTCCGCATCGTAGATGGGAGGCGGCTGCTTCAACATGTCCTCCACCTGGACAGGTGGTTCGGACACGCTGAAATAGTCCAGCAACCCTTTTGCGAGGTTGCGCAAGAACCATTCGCGCTCTTCTCGAGAGAATGGAATCACGCTACATGCTCTCTATCGGACTGATCTTGATCGCCAAACAGGCCTTCGGCTGGGGAAGGCAGCTCGATGCTGCGTACCGGTACTTCCGCGGCCTTTACCACACGGTAAGCCAGAAGCGTGAACTCAGCGAAGGAGTTCGCTTCAAGGCCGCCCAGGTGCTTTCGCACTTCGGGTGCAAATTCAAAATCGGCGATGACGTCGTCGATTTGACCTGCGGCGTGGGATTTGACGATATTCGGGTCGATGATCGATCGTGCTACTAGCTGATTTAGTGCCTGCATACTCATGTTGATCTCCTTCTGTGTGTGTTTGTCCAATTTTCTTCTATTCTGCCTATATAAATTAAAAAGCAGGAGGCCCAGAGCCTCGCTGCCTGGTTAGAAAAGTGGCAATATTAGACGTAATGAACTACGTAAGCAATTGGGGGAAGGCTAGTTTACGTGCCTCCGCCACCTACTAATGGACAACGAGCCATGATAGTGGCAACCTCCTTCTTAGATTAGTAATCCCTCGTACGTACCTTACCGCATGGCTCTCAACGGATTCTTAACGAAAAAACCTATCTAGCAATTAGGGTCATAGGAGCTCAGGGCTATGGAGTGCAATGATGATCCTGGCGAATTCCAGAGCTATTTAGCTGATAAGGCGCGTGTAGAGCTCTCGTACCGCGTCCGGCGGATCAAGGCCCAATTCGTCAGAAAGAAGGCGAACATAGCGCTGGTAGTGCTCCACAACCTCGCTCCTCCGACCCAACCTCCCTAGCGCTTCGAGGAAGTGCATGTTGGTGTCATCGCGGTAGGGATCGATCTCCAGCGCCTGACGTAGCGTTTGCAGCGCTTTGGTTGGTTGATCCCGCATCATCGCTTCTTGTGCGTTCTGCGCCAGGAGATCCAAGTATCGCAGCTCTAACGTTCTCCGCCGCTCAAGGACCCAGTTCGAGGAGAATTCCGGCAAAAGAGGTCCACCATAAGAATTGATCGCCTCGGTGAGGGCGAACATCCGCCGCGGGTCGCCCGGCGGCAGCCCTGCAGCGACATCGGCGGCGCGTTCAAAGCGCTCAACGTCATACTTGAGCGGGATTTCTAGATTGACCGAATAAGCCGTACCCTCGTGCAGGATGACGTCCTTTCCAAACATCCGGCGCAAACTGTAGATTGCCGTGTGCAGGTTGGCGACCTGACGCCCCGGCGGGTGGTGGGGCCAGAAACTCTCGAGCAGGACATCGCGCTCCACCTGGCCGCAGTCGACGAGGAAGAAGAGCACTTCGCGCGCCAGAGGTTTGAGATCCGAAGCATCTTGACTGCCGCCAAGGGCGCGGGTTTGTCCCAAACCCAGCATAGTTAGCGTATCTGGTGGAGCGACATCCTCAATCGTCTCCTGATACTGCTGGGAGACATCTCTCATCGCCTCGATGCGGCGCAGGATCAAAGCTAGCACAGGATGTTTGCCGGCATGGGAACGGGCAAAACTGCGCACATCCTCATCGAAGGTCATCTCCCCAGCTAGAAGCTGCTCGGTCCCATTCGCCCCAGCCCAATCGAGCGCTTCCGTGATCGAGGTGCCGGCGGCTTCAAGATTGCCAAGCGAAAATTCTGCTTTTGTCTTTAAATAATAGGCCATCGTCTTCTGAGTTGCATCGAGCTTCGCCTCCCCCGCGAGTAGATGCTTCATCGAATCCGTCACATGCTCTGGCCGAACGCCGACTTCAAGCGCACTCAATTGAATCTGCACCATGGGTGAGAGACTCCCCTGCTCATCCAACGAGACGGCTCGGCTGAGCCATTCGTTTGCCAGCGAATTCCCGCCTCTGCGCCGATGCAGCACGCTTGTTTGAACGCAACCATAACGGATCCATCCCGGGTCATCGATCTGAATGGCGACTGTAAGCGCTTGACCGTAGAGCTCAGCTGCCTGGAGAGCGAGATTCAAGTCTGAAAACAGGTCCGCCTGCCCGAAGAGGATAAACGTTTCGTGCCTCAGGCTCGCCCCCTGGCGGGCGTACTTCAAACTTTCCACGTACAACTCTAATGCCTCCTGGTAACGCCCCTGAAGGTGGGCAAAGAAAGCCAGGTTGTTATATGAACTCGCTAGAGGTAATGGATTACCCAGTTTCAAGAAGATTTCGTGCACACGGAGGTTCGTAGCAAGTCCTTCGCGTGTTAGGCCGAGCGCGGATTTATAGAGCGCTTCGTCTTGCAGCGTAGCGGCGAGCGTGTTCAGCGAATCCGTGCCCTCAAGCAGCTTCGCCGCTCTTTGAATATCCTTCAACGCCTCTTCATACTTACCGTCGCGTTGGGCTGCGATCCTCGCCCTCACCCTTAGATACGATACACGCAGAAGCTTGCTCCCCCGATTTCCCAATATACTTTTGGCCTTATCTACAGCTTCTGCAGCCTCTGAATATTGTTCCCGGCGCGTGCTGATGTTCGCTTGAAGGAGTTCTACAAGTACCCGATCGGCTTTGCTCGCGGTTGAACCGAGCATCTTATCCGCGCGTTGAATTATTTCGTCCGTTTGATCGATGTTGCCCTGATCTAGATATTGGCGCGCCAGGTTCAAATAAACACGTGGGATTGCTACATCCCCCTCCTGGATCATCTCCACCCATGACTCCAACGTCCGCCAGCGTCCCCGATCGTAAAGCTCTTCCGCGAATTTCTCCGCCAGGCGAGCCGCCTTCTGGTGGTCACCTGCGTTGAAAAATAATTCGACAGCCTGCTCGATCGATCCACCCGCAGCCAAATGTTTTGCCGCTCGGGTCTGCAAAACTCGGAGTTTCTTCGGGTCCGCACCACGGGAAGAGTCCAGCAGGAATTCCCTGAACTGCGGGTGGTACTCGTAGATGCGCGGGCTCTCATTCGTCGCCGAGACGAAAAGCCCCCCACGCAGCAGGCGGGTCAGATAGCGCTTGCTATCCTCACGCTTGAGAACCTCGTCACAGGCGTCCGCCGTCATCACGGGGAAAACCGAGGAGTCGAGCATGAACCGCCGCAAATCATCCGGCTGGCGGTTAAGCACAATCGAAGCCAGATACTCGTAAACCATCGGGCGGGCTTCAAACACGAACGAGGGGATGTCTTTCCCGGAGATCTCCCCCGAGAGGATTAAACCGGTGATCCAACCTTTCGTCTCCTCTACAAGCCTATCGGCATGGTCCTCCGTCAGAGTCATGCCCGATTGAATCCTCGCCATATCGATGATCTCATCCCGCGTGAGTGCCAGATCTTGAGGTCCCAACCCCCCGAGATCGCCAGCTGCCATGAGGCTTGCAAGCGAGACTTCAATAACCTCCCGCCCTGCGGCGATGAGTGTCACCTGTTCGGGAAGGACCTCTAGCAGGGTGTCGATAAACGCCAATGTGGATTTTGAAGAATTTATGAGGTGGATGTCGTCCAAAACGATCACAAAAGTGTCGCTGATATGGGCATCGATCACTTCTGCAAAAATGTGAGCTAACGCTTCTGGAGGGGTGCTAAAGAGTTTCTCCAGGTCGATTGCATCCTTTATGCGCCGGAAACGTTTCTGGAGAGAGCTGTTCAGGATGCTGGCGAAGCGCAAGACATCACGGTCAGCCTCTGTGATCCTCACCCAGCAGACGGGAAGGTCGGTATGGGCGGTGAAGTCCGCCAATAGCGTGGTTTTACCGTATCCAGGTGGAGCGGCGATGGCGATTAATTTACGGGGGATATCGGCATGGAGTTCGTCGACCAATCGATCACGATGGAGCTTGGTCTGATCAAAAGTCGGCGCCGTTATGGCATGCCGGAGGACCGAATCGAGTTTTGCCACTGGGGTTTATTCGCCCTCCCCTGTCGCAGAGAAGGTAGTCTCCTTCCGGTCAACCTCTCCGAGTTCTTCGTAGCTCAATCGTGCAATTAATTGACAGGTTGAAGATAAGCGATCCCCACGCAGGTGCGCGGTGAAGATTAACTTCGGGGTTGTTGCGCCGATGATGCTCATACTCGCCGACTCTTCACCGTCCTTATCAAGAACGATCACATCGAGATCTGGAGGGACCTGGAACGGAGTGAGCTCCAGTGTGACTCGAATTCGTTTCCCATCCGGATAGGGATCGATGTGGACCGACTGTATCCGCACCTCTTCAGGAGGGACGGGTGCGCCTTCTGAATCTTCTATCTGAATGAACATCGAACAACAGTCCCAGTATAAAGTATTATTTACGGATAACAAACGGCAATTTTGAACAAACTACTCCCCACCCTTATTAGAGCCAGAGAGCATGTTTCGTGCCCATCCTATTGATAACCTCGCTTTCCATGCTGAATAACCCCCAGAAGTGGAACCGAGGCGGCGACGATGCCAATAGACAAAATCCACCAGTACAGCACACCATAGCTCGATTGGATGGCATTAATCCACGCTGTGCTATATCCTCCTCAACAATCGGGGATTTTCTACGGAGCAAAATCAAAGCCCTCGTCCTGTATACTTATAACTCCTCTGGCATGGATGGGCGGTGGTAGAATAATCCCCTGTGAAGGACCTTATTTTTGGATTATTGTTGTGAAAAAATCGATCAGAATACACATAAGTCCATTCTCCAATTTTCTAACCCATGACTAATTACGCTTAAGGGAGTCTTCCATGTCTGTAATCCAAACCGCACTCGAGTATGCCCAAAATAACAAGGACGCCGCTCTTGAGGATCTAAAAGCAATCTTGCGCATCGCATCCATCTCCACACTCCCAGAGCATAAAGTGGACATCAGCCACGCGGCGGAATGGCTGTCGGGTAAATTGCAGGATTTAGGTTTCGATTCTGTCGAAATCATGCCCACTGCGAAACACCCTATCGTATACGGCGAGTGGTTGAAAGCCGGACCCGACTCCCCCACCGTTCTCGTCTATGGTCATTACGACGTCCAGCCCGTAGATCCGCTTGATGAGTGGGAGAATAAACCTTTCGAACCTGAAATCCGGGGCGATAACCTCTATGCGCGCGGCGCTTCCGATATGAAAGGCCAGCTCGTCGCCATCCTCAAAGCGCTAGAGGCAATGGTTCACACCGCGCACATGCCGCTGAATTTGAAATTCTTGTTTGAGGGTGAAGAAGAGATCGGCTCCCCAAGCCTACCCGCGTTCATCACAGACCATAAAGACCTGCTGGCAAGTGATGTATGTCTGAATACCGACGCCGGGATCCTCGCTCCCGACCAACCCGCGCTCACAATCGCATTGCGTGGTTTGACATACTTCGAGATCCGGATTCAAGGGCAGAAGTCGGACCTCCACAGCGGGACATTTGGCGGCGTGATCGACAACCCGGCGATTGTGCTCTGCCAGCTCGTAGCAGGCATGCGCGATCGACAGGGAAAAATCCTGCTGCCAGGCTTTTATGATGATGTGCGTGAACTAACACAGGAGGAACGAGATATTCTTCCCTCGCTTTCAGACGAGTGGTGGTTGGAAAGCGCCGGTACGCAAACCCTATTTGGCGAAGACCGATACACACCGACAGAGCGCGCAACCACTCGCCCAACACTCGACGTCAATGGCTTGCTCAGCGGTTTCACCGGCGAGGGCTCAAAGACAGTATTACCAGCGAAAGCGATGGCGAAAGTATCGATGCGCCTCGTTCCAGATCAGGTCCCCGAACGAATTCGAGAGAGCCTGATCAAGTACATGGAAGCGAACGCCCCACCCACGATGACTTGGAAGATCGAGGATTTATCCAGCGCGACACCGGCGATCATCGATCGCAATTCCGAAGCTGTCAAAGCCGCATCCCTGGCGCTGGAATCCGTCTGGGGCATCGCGCCCGTCTACACTCGCGCCGGAGGAACCGTCCCTGTCGTCTCGCTGATCAAAGAGATTCTAGGCATCGACAGCCTCATGCTGGGCTTTGGACTGCCAAACGACAACATCCACGGGCCTAATGAAAAGCAACACCTGCCCAGCTTCTACCGCGGCATCGAAACCTTCATTCATTTCATTGAAACATTCTCAGGATCCAAATAATCAAAGGGATAAGGAATTCTTTATGGAAGAACGTCTCCCCAACTATGGCGGCCAAGCGGTAATCGAAGGTGTGATGATGCGCGGCCGGAAGACCTGTGCCGTCGCTGTTCGCGCTCCTGACCAATCCATTCAGGTTGAGATGCAGCCTCTTGGCTCTCTCTACCAGAGCCGTCTTATCCAGACTCCCTTCATCCGCGGGCTTTTCATTCTCTGGGATGCGTTAGTCTTAGGCATGCGGGCGTTGACCTACTCTGCCAACATGCAATCCGAAGAGGATGAACAACTCGATGGCTTCGCAATTACCCTGAGTCTGGTTTTCTCGCTGGTTATTGGTGTGGGTTTATTCTTCCTCCTACCAACGGGGGCAGCCTACTTGCTCGAGCGATTTCTGAATTTAGCGCCTTTCTGGTCAAATGCTGTCGAAGGACTGATTCGTCTCCTCTTACTCATCGGGTATATCTGGGCAATCGGATTCATCCCCGACATCCGCAGGGTTTACGGCTATCACGGCGCAGAGCACAAGACCATCAACGCGTTCGAGGCCGGCGCTGCTCTCGAGGTTGATCAAGTCCAAAACTTCCCCAGGGAGCACCCACGCTGTGGCACGGCTTTCCTGCTGACGGTCGTTGTTTTCTCCATTCTGCTCTTCAGTGCAATCGGACCTCTTCCGCTGATCCCGCGCTTATTAAGCCGGATCCTGCTTCTCCCGCTGCTCGCCTCGCTGGCGTACGAATACATACGATTCTCGGCTAACCTATTGCGTTTCAGCTGGGCGAAACCTCTGGTCGCCCCTAATCTTTGGCTCCAGCGCTTGACTACTCGTGAACCTGACGCGGATATGATTGAGGTCGCAATTTCTGCTTTCGAAGCGATGAGGGCGGAAGAACGAACTTCGGAAGAAGCGGTCATTTAACGATCGCTGCCAATCCTCAATCGAAAGCATGTCTAGTGCCGTCCGTAATTTCCACAATCTTCCTCTGCTCACGCACATTTGCCACCTGTCTATAAGAGCGATATCACTACCCTCCCCCATATGGGCCTGCCCTCGATACCCTTCTCATGCGCCTCTTTCCACCTCACATCCGATCTGTGTTCCGGTAATAAATAGGCGTTGCCCCATGGTCATAAGAATGTCTTCAACGAGAGAATTTTCAACCGTAGAATGTTGATATTGCACGATGATTCAAGATGGATATTATTCTCATTGCGACGGCAATAAAATCCCTCCTGATTCATGTTTTATTGACGCCCTTCTGCGCGCTGGGTACAATCCAATCATAGAAAGGGTAGCCGGTGACAGCACTCATTCAATTGCGAGATCAAGAGTTCAAGGTGCGGTCGGGGATGACGATTCGCTCCGCTCTCCTGCGGTTGGATATCCAGCCGGAAGCCGTGCTTCCGACACGGGATGGCGAGCTTCTAACCGATGATGAGATTCTCCAGGAAGGTGATGAAATTCGCCTCATTGCCGTCATCTCTGGAGGCGCATATTAACTCCTCTCCAACACTCGGTAGCAGGCGATGAAATGCCGGAAATGCGGCGAGAAAGCCGCAATCCATATGCGTCAGCACAAGCTGGCCCTGTGTAAGGATCACTATCTCGATTGGATCCCTGAACAAACCCAGCGGTTTATCCACGACTACAAGATGTTTAACCCTGCAGATCGAGTTCTCGTAGCAGTCTCTGGCGGCAAAGACTCGCTAGCGCTCTGGGATGTACTATCACAGCTGGGCTATCAAGTCGACGGACTCTACATCGGGTTGGGAATCGATGACGGAATCAGCTACTCGGCCGAATCCCAGCGAATAACGGAGGATTTCGCAGCCGAACACGACCTTTATTTAATCACCTATGATATTAATGAACATGAAGGGTCAGACATCCCAACAGCAGCTTCCCTGACGCGCCGTGGCCGGGACAGGCCATGCTCGATTTGTGGGCTCTCCAAACGACATATCATGAACCGCATTGCCGTCGAAAATGAGTATGACGTTTTGGTGACCGGTCACAATCTGGATGATGAAGCCGCCGTCCTTTTCGGGAACACCTTAAACTGGCTAACTGCATACCTTCAACGTCAGGGACCAGTTCTTCAGAACCGCTCAGGTTTAGTCAAAAAAGCTAAACCATTCTTCCGTTTCTATGAGCGCGAGACGGCCGCTTACGCCCTATTGCGGGGAATCGAATACATGTATGATGAGTGTCCCCATGCTGTCGGCGCAAAAAGTATCTACTACAAAGTCCTGTTGAACAGGCTTGAGGCAGACCGACGAGGAGCAAAGCTATCATTTTATTTATCCTTTTTACGAGCGAAGGAAACGATGAATTTTATTACGGAGAGTGATGATGTGGAGCGGATGCTTCACCCCTGTACATCCTGCGGACAACCGACATCAGCTCCCGATCTCTGCACGTACTGCCGAACATGGAAAGAAGTCCGCGACAAGAGGAGTACGATGCTAAAACAAGGGATAGAATCATGACGGAAGCCTCAGATTTAAATGGCCTCACTATTCTCGGTGGAAAAGTAGAACCGGAACGGAAACTAGAGACGTTCCCCAATCATCATCCTGATCGTCCCTACGTGGTGCGCTTCGAGACGGATGAGTTCACATGCATTTGTCCGGCTACAGGGCAACCTGACTTCGCTGATATTACGGTTGAATACATCCCTGCGGAAAGGATTCTCGAGTCAAAATCGTTTAAACTTTACTTGTGGTCCTTCCGGAATGAAGGTGTATTCCATGAGCATGTTACCAACTTGATTTTAGACGACCTGGTGAAAGTGCTAGAGCCACGCTGGTGCCGGGTTTCTTGTATGTTTAACATCCGCGGCGGCATTGTGATAACCGTCGAAGCGGAACACGGCGAAAGAGAAGAATAACTGGATGATCCGTTATCGTTGGTACCACATTGTCCTTTCTGTTTTTGTCACCACGCTCATTGTGTCGAATATCATCGCCGTGAAGATTATTGCAATCTTCGGACTCATCCTCCCAGCCGCAGTGATATTATTTCCGGTAGCCTATATTATTGGCGATGTGCTCACCGAGGTTTACGGATACGGACGAGCGCGTCAAGCGATCTGGGTCGCTTTCGGTTGCAATCTCCTGGCTGTTGTTGCGATTTGGATTGCGGGGCTCCTGCCGCCCGCATCGAGTTGGACAGTCGGAGCGCTTAATGGACCGGAAGAGGCAACGCAAGCCTTCCGGGCGATCCTCGGATTCACTCCCCGGTTGTTGTTGGCATCCTTCATTGCTTATTTAGCCGGAGAATTCGTGAACGCCTTCATTCTGGCGAAGATGAAGATCCTCACACAGGGTCGGTATCTGTGGACGCGCACGATCGGCTCTACATTAATCGGGCAAGGCTTAGATTCGCTGCTCTTCATCTCAATCGCTTTCTTTGGTGTGCTTCCATCATCGATCCTAGTCTCCGCCATCCTGGCTCAGTGGCTTGTTAAGAGCGCCTACGAAGTACTCGCCACCCCGTTGACATATGTGGTTGTGAATGCTCTCAAGCGCGCTGAGGGTATTGACGTTTTCGACACCAATACTGACTTCAGCCCGCTTCATATAGGCTGACCATCGATAATTAAAGGGCGAACACATGGTTCGCCCTGTTAGGATGGTTGGCTGAATCAGCAACTTGGGTGGTCCTGTTAGTGGGGCTGCCCCTTTTACGACAGGCCCAATCTCCAAGCACACCATATCCTTTAATCAACTTATGCGGTTTCGAGGTAATACTCGACTTCCCAGTCCATTACACGGGTGCGATATTCATCCCACTCTGCCTGCTTCGCTCGAGTGAAGGCTGTGTAGGCTTCCACGCCAAGCGCATCTTTAATGACGGAATCACCCTCCAGTTCTCGAAGCGCCTCCGCCAAAGATCCGGGTAGTTGGTTGATGCCTCTTTTCTGAAGGTCGCTCTCATCCATCTCGTAAATATTGAGATTATTTACGGGCGGTGGACACGACAGGTCTCGATCAATACCATCTAAGCCTGCAGCGAGCATCACCGCGAAGGCGAGATAAGGATTGCAGGAAGGATCTGGAAACCGCAGTTCGACACGGATCGAGGATTCCCGCCCTTCTGAATAGCTAGGAATGCGGATCATCGCTGAACGATTAATTGTCGCCCAGCACACATACACCGGTGCTTCATACCCCGGCACAATCCGTTTGTAGGAGTTGACCGTCGGCGCGACGATTGCTGCTAAAGCCCGCGCATGTTCGATCTGACCGGCGATGAACCCATAAGCGAGTGGAGATAGATAATGCTCATCTTCTCCGTTAAAGAATAGATTTTTCCCATCCAGATCGAAAATCGATTGATGAGTGTGCATCCCGGAGCCGTTCATGCCGAAGATCGGCTTGGGCATAAACGTCGCTATCAACCCTTCTTGCGCGGCCAAGGCGCGGATTGTGTATTTCAAAGTCACGACATTATCAGCAGCCTTTAAGGCGTCGGAAAAGCGAAAATCAATCTCGTGCTGGCCGAGCGCTACCTCATGGTGGCCCATTTCAATCTCTAACCCCATACTCGCAAGAGCCGCCATCAGCGACGCCCGAACCCGCTGGGCCTCATCACTTGCGGAGAAGTCGAAGTATCCACCAACATCATGCGGAACAGGGTGAATCGCATCCGGTCCATTTCTACGCAGCAGGAAGAATTCAGGTTCTGGTCCGATATTGAACTGCCAGCCCCGTTCTGCGACCCGCGAGAGAGCACGTTTTAACACGCCGCGTGGATCCCCGGGAAATGGTGTTCCATCGGGCAAGTAAATATCACAGAATATCCGTGCCCTTCTGCGTTCCATCTGAGACCAAGGAAGAATGCAGTACGTGCCGACATCCGGCATCAGGCGCATATCGCTTTCCTGGATCCGCGCAAACCCTTCTACGGAGGACCCATCGAACCAGATCCCCTCCTCAATCGCAACTTCCAGCCGGTTGACTGGGATGTCTAAGCTCTTGACGACGCCCGTGACATCTGTGAACTGTAAACAGATGAACTTCACCTCGTCTTCTTGTGCACGTTTGATGATTTCTGAAGACATTAAACTACCTCCTAATGGTTGTGCGATGGCCGGATAAAGGAAAAGGCACGCAGGGCGTGCCTTGGGTTCAACCCGACATCATCGCCCTTCCGATATTGTGCAGTTTAAGGATGATTTGATCCTTGTCCTGACCACTGCACTCCTTTTGTCCCATTCGTCACCGAGCGGTTTTATAAGAGCGCTTTCTCGGAAGGGAGAGAGGAGTTTGTGGCAAACTCCGGAGGCACCCGCTGATCTGGTCGATTTTCCCTTTGGACTTTTCCCAAAGGTTAGCCCCTCCTCGCAGAGGGGAACCTCCACCTCGTTGTCTCACACCTGAGTGTGAGACCCATACGCTGATCTCCCGATATTCAATTGTGACACCCCCTATGGGGGATGTCGTGATTCTAGCAGACCGGTGTTTAGGCGTCAACACGCACGCACGCAGCCTCATCGCCATACTTCCCCCACAGGCGCAGCCCGTCCTGGCCGTGGGCCCGCAACAGCGACAGGCCTTCCTCGCCATGCCGGGCCAGTAGTTCGGCTGCCTCGTCGCCGTAGCGCCCCACCAAATCGACGGCTTCGTCGCCGTGCCGGGCGAGCGCTTCCTAGATCTCCAGCGCGGCGGTGTTCCCCGGCAGACCGCCGTCCAGATATTCCAGATGCAGATCAAGCGCGCAGCACGGCGGCCGTTCCCACGCCGGAGGTGAGGATCAGACCGGCGCCGAGGGTGATCGCGCCGGAGACTGCCGCGTAGCTCAGGCTGCGCGCCAGGCCATCGTACCAAAC
>DAOUDJ010000210.1:0-3301 GCA_034430795.1 Anaerolineales bacterium
AAATAATCCAGATCTCCGAACCAGACGCAAGGCTATCGTTGAACATCCCTTCGGAACCATCAAATTAAGCATGGACCAGGGTTATTTCTTGATGAAAGGAATACCAAAAACCAGCGCGGAAACACCTGCACTTGCAGCGCAGGTGCAAGTGTGAGCCTCTCGTTTCTAGCGTATAACATCAAAAGAGCAATCAATATCCTGGGAGTGCCCAAGATGATCGAAGCCCTGGGGTGATCCAGGGCTTTTTTTATTTTTCATCAGTTTCAGCGGTCTATCTATTGGAATATGTCGATACTCGCTGCAAGAGCTGAGAATTCGTAGCCTTTTAGCTGCTTTTCACACGGTCTGTCGAATGGTTAGGCAGAAATCTGAACATTCAAGGGAATTACTCTTCAGAATATTTCCATTTATCATGTGTCGCAATAATCTCTTGGATATCCTCCTCAGTAAAATCAATAGATTTGTATCCGCGAATTCTGGTTATGTATCCTGAATCAATTACCACTTGATCAAACCTTCTACCATCTTTCAAGATAATTGAAGCGATGACATAACCCATGCCTGTCTCGGGGAGTTCTTGATAAATATCAGGATCAATTTCAATCATCGCAATAGCCAATATTTCTGCCTAACGGTTTTGAGCTGAGGCGCCTGGGGTCGGACCATCGCCGGCTTTTCCAGCACTCCCATCATACAACTTTGCTTCCAAATCGCGCCGCATCCCAGGTCGCTTCCAGCGAAAGGTTATCCGCCATGGCCTGCTGATTTCTTACGGGCTTCGGCAATCCGACCTGCAAGACGTTGAATAACAACATCTTCATTCCAAGGTGCCTTCAGGATTCGAAGAATTCCACTATCAGTCAAGAATTGGCTTGCCGCGTCAGCTGGAATCTCATTGGGCAGGAAGAAGTACCAGAATAGGCGACCCGTTTGGAATCTATAGACTGGCAAGCCATCAATTTGATCTGTCTCGGGGGACCAGATCATCCTATGCAAGTATTTTGTCTTCTGCATTGCAAACATCACGCAACCATAGTGGTCTGTAGGTCCCGGATCTTCAGAGAGCAGCATCTTACGAAGCCGATCCTCGTGACCTCCCAACGTAATATTGCCAAACATATCGATGGAAGCCACCGACGCGCGCCATAGAAGCGACATTTGAAAGAGCTTAAATGATTGGTAGTTAATGTCGCGAACAATGTACGAGTCATCTTCCTCTTCTACCTCCAACGCAAACAGCGACTTTATGATTGGTGAAGCATAGGTCTCAAACTTGCCCAGGCGGCCTTCGCAATCATCGCAAAAAAGAAATTCTCGTTCACCCTTTTGAAGAAACTTTTCCCCTGAGTCTGGATCGCTTTCAACTTTCAGAGCCCGATGCTTCTCATCATACATCTCCAGATGCATGAATTCTGGAATGACATGCGAAAAGCATAGCTTCTTCTCCTCATGGCATAGCCTACAGGTCTCAACAGGTCTTTTGCTCACTCGCTTTTTCTCCTAAAGATGGCGGATAACGGTTTCGAGATGAGCGGCCCGACTTCAACTCCGATAATACATCCAGTCTTGCACAAACTCGGCAGAATCTCGGGTCAGCTCCATTGAGTTGTTAGCACGCACTTTGCCCATAGATTTCTAATCCCACCAGAGAGCAATCTTCCCCTTGAATTTCGTAGGTGCTTCATCTATGTCGGGGCAGAAATCAAGCAACCACTTGCCAAGCTTGCTAGCCTCTTTCCCTTTCGGAATGTGCTTCAGGAGGAACTCCACTACATCGAAACCTGCGCCCACGATGTCAATACCGTACTTGGTATCCAGTTCCTTCAGCTTTGCTATAACCCCTTCTGTATCGAATCCATAATTTCCTGCATTCGTGTGTTCAATTCGCAGGATATCATACTGATTGATCGTATGTGCAACTACAAGAAGACTAGCATTTGATACATCGAAAGCCATCCAGGCAAGATTCGCTCGATAAGCAATAACCGGCTCATCTTTGAGGAGCTCTCTGACCTTCCATAGGATTTTGTTGGCTCCTTGCCGCGGGTCGCTGGCTGTGAGTTCACTTACACTCACGACTGGGATTCCATGCACCATGGTCGGTTTATAAGGTGACGTAAGCTCCTTGAGTTCAGTCGTGACCGCTTCAATTTCAGAACTCTTCTCGCTTCCCTTCACAAGTTCAATGAACGTCTCAGACAGTTCATCGAGTTGAATGTTCTCGGGTTCAGAGGGAATCTTGGAAAGTTCTGTGTCTAGTCCACTTTCGTGTAAGAGCACAAAGAGTTGCTGGGTAAGCCTGTTGTACTCTGAAAGCACGCTATGTGCTCCCTCGGACTCGCGTGGCAATGGCCAGGCGATGCAGCCAGTATCAACCCACTCGCCATTTGTGAATATTCGATAGGACTGGGAACTTGCACCAATCTCAATGTTCAATCTGTGTTTGACGGAGTCTTTCAGTTCCATAGTGGCATGGTATTGGGAAAGTTGGTGTTAAATACTCAATAAGTTGTGCGTGCTAACGAATTAAGGGATTCATGTGGCGTGGAACCGCCACATAATCTCGAGTTGTCGAAGATCCTGACCAGGGAACTGAGCCGAGCGCCTCTGGATGGATGTAGTCTGGAATTTAAGGGTTGCGAAGATTGTGAAGGACAGCTCGTATCAGACGAAAACGATACAAAGATTATAGATGCTGCAGCGCACAATCCGCAAGAAAAGGAGATGGATAAAGCAACTTCGGCCAGGATGAGGGGAGGCTGGGCGGAAAGAAATACGCCGGAATTTCTCATCCCTCACCCAGGAGGCGCGAAGGTTCTGCCGCCGCAGATGGGGATCCGGATCACTCAACATCCTACTGCCTCAAGCACCAACCGTGTTGGCGGAGGGCGAACCCGTGGTTGGAGCGATTGCAGCCACCGCATCTCCTTCCCACAAGCAGGACACTTCAGTTCACGCCGATTCCGCTTCGCCAGCTCACGGGACAATATCTTCTCATGGAACCTGCCTAGCAATCTTCGGATCAAAGCAAGCGTGCGGCGTTTCCCCGGGCTGCCTGTCCTGACGGACTGTCCAGGGAAGATGCCATAGTAGCGGACCTTCACAAAACCCTTCGGCAGGACATGCTGCAGGAAGCGGCGGATGAACTCCTCTGCTCCCAGTGTGCAGGAGCGGCCGAAGGTCCCCGCTGCGAGAATCTCTGTAGGAAAAGGTGACCTTGCCGTCAGCAAATCGGCGGATGCGCCGGTTGCTCAGTGCCACGCGAAAGATGTAGGGAGCCAGATACCTGAGTGCCGCCACA
>DAOUDJ010000211.1:0-8421 GCA_034430795.1 Anaerolineales bacterium
AGGTCGCGGTGAGGTTATTTTATTGGTTGAAGATGATTCAGCTGTTCGCGATGCAATGAGCGAGGCTCTCGCGTCGCTGAACTATAGTGTGGTAGTTGCATCAAATGGACAAGAGGCACAAGAATTGGTTGATCAAAAATTGAAAAAGGTTGATCTGGTTATCAGTGATATGGTCATGCCTGGTCTCGGAGGCCCCGCCCTATTTAGGGTTTTAAGGGAGAAGAGACCTGATCTTAAAATGGTTATGATCACAGGCTACCCACTTGGTGACGGAACGAGAGAATTGTTGGATAGAAGGCAGGTTTCATGGATTCAGAAGCCTGTGGACGCCAACACCCTTGCGCAAACCGTGCACATGCTTCTGGCTGGTGACGGTGGATAATAGACGATATAAAACAACTAGAGGCAATCCTTTTGGAGCTAGAAAGATGTCCATGACCCATGGTCGTATGAATCATTGTTGCAGTCAACTTGTAAGTGCAATGATGGCTTGATAATTAATTGCTGATCCTGTGTAAAGATCAATGAACATTGCAGAAGATAAGGCTATTGTGTGTCATACGTATTACCTGTTTGAGGATACTATGAGTAGTTGGTGGTGACAGAATATACCGTTCTAGTCGTGGACGACGAACCTGCCTACTGTGAAGTCATGCGAGAATTGCTTGAATTGATCAGCTTGAACGTCGTTATTGCTAATAATGTATCCGATGCCTTATCTTTACTCGAAGGGCTTATACCAGACCTCATCCTGTCAGATTTAATGATGCCGGAAATCAGTGGCTTTACATTTCTGCGACATCTGCGGTCCAACTCGCTCTGGTTTCAGGTCCCATTGATTTTCGTAACAGCGAAGGCGGCTACCATTGATCGTGAAGTAGCCCTGAAGGATGGAGCAAATGGCTTTCTTGCAAAGCCTTTCACGATGCAAGAGCTGAAGGAAATTATTGAACCCTACTTGCCAGTCGAATAAATAGGAAAAGATTTTAATTTTTAAACTATTATGGTCTCCCCGAAGTCAAGATCCTCAAAAGGATACAAATAAACATCAATTCATAACATGTCAGCCTTTTTAAGTAGGCGCCGGCCTCCCTTAGCCCTTAATGCATAGACCTTGAAGTCGGCAGTAAAATCTGATGCATGCTTGCAGAAGAATAGCCGGGTGGAAAGAGCTTGGTTTAGTGTTAATGCGGATACGCATTATTCGGCGGTCAGATGGCGCGGGAACGCCTCGATCCCTTTGGTGCTGATATCTTTGGGTACCGAAACTCATGGAACAGGACATATCGCATTATCCACTTAAATATCCAGCTGTTGAAAATAGAGGCGTTCCTTCTTATGCTCTAACGTCTCTGATCTGTTCTGCTTCTTCCGAATCAACCATCGCAATATCAAATGAACTAACTATTTCCTTGATATTCTCAATAAGCACATCATCTTGCTGGAGAAGCATCGTTGCATAGTGCAATCGTGAAACACCATCGTAGAAATACCGATATATGTTAGATTGTCCCTCCTTGGGATGGCTGCTCCATTCGTATTTCAATTTCTCGATATCTGAATTGTCCTGCGTGCAAAGTACCCACCGTACGGATCGTATGCGCCTCGGCAATGAAAGTGATGCCCACGTCAAGCGAAGCAACCGTTCCCGATCTAGAGAACGCGCAGGGCCTGGTTGGATGGCTGCCGGATGGCGAGCGTCAGACCCCGGTCATTAGCTTAATCAGTATATTGGGACGGTCGCATGTGGATATTCGATCATCCAATGGAGAAGGCCGACGGCGCGAAAACGAATGGATCGTCGTATTCACTCCCCCGGAGTCGGTCGTTCAGGAACATGGGAGGGAGCTCATCCCAGGGGCATTTTGGTTGACCGCGTATCGCACGCCGCCAAAGTCTCTTCGGACTGCCTCAATCCTTTCACCGATATTCTGGCAGATCATTCGTCCGGTTTATTCCAAGGTGTCGTTAAACTCGAAGAGGAGCTGTTCTTGCTTCTCTCATCGAAGCGGCCGCACCCTTATACCCGGCGGGATAACCGCGGCGCGGAAGCCACCCTTCAGATTGCCCGGACGGATAGCCGCCGCATGAGACCTATGGCCGATCATGTAACGACCACCTCCGCCTAGTCGCATGATGTGATGAATCACCCGCGCCAGATGGTGGTTTTCTCCCTGGAGGAGAGCAGCTATGGCGATAGACCTCTCATGTTCGGACTCAGTATCTCTCAGGTACTAGAGATTCTCGTATCCATGCCCATGATTCCTGTACCAGTCGAACCAGATTTCATTTTAGGGCTTCTTTTCTCGCGTGGCGTGCCGGTTCCCGTGATCAATTTGGCCTCCCACATGGTGATCGATTCCACTTCACCTATGATGACTTCAGGCCCAACGCAGTTCATTATCACTCGAGATCAAGCTAACGGAAGTCCGAATTCGAGGGCATCCGATGGCATCGTCGATATTCCGTCTTAAGGTGAAAAAGCGGAGAAGGGAGTAATCGCGGCCTTTATCATTCAGCCAAGCATCCGGATTTTACGTTTTCCCTTCGACCATCGACCCTGTACTCGAAGCATGCATTTGAAGTCCCATATGGTCAGGGGTATGGCCGAACTAGAGGATGAGACGTTGGTCATCCCAGTTATCAGAGCCATCCTCACACGAGATCTCTGATGCAATATCGTCGATCGTATGCAGCTTGAAGCTGGTTTTCCCTTCCCTTTTTGATCTCCCAACCTTCTCAAACGATTGCTAACCGCAGAACTCAGCCACTATTGATAAGATGGGCTTGTATATGGAGGTATGTATGGCAAATCCTCGCATCCTCATTGTCGACGATGACTTGTCCCTTCTAACAGTGTTGAGCGATTGCCTGAAGGGGATGAAAACCGAATATGAAATCGTGGCGGCGACAGATGGTTTAGCGGCCTTAGAACATCTAGAAAAGGGTCCCTTTGATTTGGTTGTGACCGACTACGGAATGACCGGCATGGATGGCTTGGAGTTGCTCGAATCCATCCGATCCATTCGGCCAAAGACGCGCGTGGTATTTATGACCGCCTACGGCACCGACGAACTTCAAGCGGAGACCCGCCGGCTGCAAGCCTATCGGTATCTCACGAAGCCCATGCGCATCAACACATTTCGCCAGGTAGTTGAGGATGCGCTTGGTGACATGGCAATCAGTCGCCCGGGAATATTGATCCTTTCGGACGAACGCTATCGCGAGGTTATTCAGCAACTCGAGGTGTTACAGGACGACGTCGGCACTCGATGCATTTTCCTGGCAGACATAGATGGCCATGTCATTGCCCACATTGGTGATAAAGATGGTTACTCGATAGAGCAAATCGCCTCCTTGTTGGGAGGCGGCATGGCCACGCTCATTGAATCGGGACGCGTCTTTGATGACGACAAAGAGTCCATTAACCTGGCGTATCGTGAGGGGCTGAAGAATTGCCTTTACGCGATCAACATTGGAGAACAGTTACTGCTAATCCTAATACTGGATAACGGGCCCTATGTAAGCCGAATCGGATCCGTTTGGTTTTACGCCCAGCGAGCAGCGCAAAAGTTGCGTCAAACACTCGGCGATGCAGATTACGCCAGCCCGCAGCAAATCTTCGAAGATACGACTGGTGAAGACCTTCAAAAGGAATTGGATAGCTTGTTCGCATCCGGGCAGGATGCGGATGTGGACAATTCCATGGCTGACTCTTCGGAAGGCGACGCACATGAGGACGAATGTTTGGAGGAGAAAGCCAGCGTCATCACCTTTCAAGAGGCAATACAGACCGGTATTCTTTCAAAAGATTAATTTAATCAGTAGCGTCCGGCTTTGAAGAAAGGTTGATCCAAGCGATGATGGCAAAAGGGAGGCGAGGCGCCCTCGTCAATAAACTAGGGACTTAGAACCATGTTGAAACAATTTGATCATCATCTGTAGGGCGGTGCGACGATCTATCCTGAGCATATGAGCTTGATAGAAAACGTTCTCTCCGATCTGGTGCTAGGTGTACCTGTGCTTTTTGCCTTGCTCACTGACACACCAGGTCAGAACATCTCTTGGGATGGCGTACTTGAGAAACGAATCTGGTATCTCGGGGTGCTCTCATCTCGAGTGATTTGGCGGCGAGTCAGGAGATCGCAAGGGTTACAGGCGAATATCAAAATCACCACATGATACTCCACGAGGGTAAGACGTCTCATACATTTATCTCAGGTGCAGGACCGCATCTCGTTCTCTTTGTTAAGGTGCTCAGTGAGATTCCTCTGGGTTGGTCGAGGAAATACGTCCGTGAAGCCGTAAGCAAGGATCAAGAAACCATAGGGGGCCAGAGCGAAGCGGTCAGGAAAGGAAATGGAATTCGATTAAAATGGCTTTCAAGATAAATTGGATCATGCTTTAGAAGATCTTTGGTCGAAGTAGTGCAATGTATATTAACTGGCAATCTAGAGAGCTGAATATCAAAATCGTTTATTATGGACCTGTTTTGAGTGGGAAGACCACAAACCTCGAGCAAATCCACGCGGGAGTAAATCCGAAGCGGCGAACCGAGCTGGTTTCGCTGAAGACACATGAGGACCGCACACTATTCTTTGATTTCATGCAATTGGAACTTGGGAAGATCGGTGGTTTATCTCCGAAAATCCATTTGTATACGGTTCCCGGAAAAGCGTACTACGAATCGAGTCGAAGATTGGTGTTGCGCGGAGCGGACGGGGTTGTATTTGTTGCAGATTCGTCCGAGGATCGATTGAAGAGCAATCTTCAATCTTGGAGAAAAATGAAAGAGCATCTCTCATCATTCGGTGTGGCATATGGAAATATTCCGCTCGTCCTTCAATGTAATAAACAGGATCTTCCAAATTCGTTGGATCCAGTTATCTTGAAGAAGTTGTTAAGAGTGGAAGGCTATCCTACATTTGGCGCGGTGGCGATAGCAAGCCTGGGAGTGGCAGAAACATTCAAGGCTATTATGCAGAGTGTGGTAAACCATGTGCAACACCAGCTCGTCTAATCACCGAGATAGATGAAAGATTTATCACCTCGAACATATAGTTCTATCCAGTATCATAATCCTTAGTGCCTCATGTCTGGACAGCTATTCTGGGGTCTCCATTTCCTGGATTTCTGCGCATAAGCCATATATTGTCACGATCGCAATTTAGGAGAGCGGGACAAATTAAATGAGTAACTGATAGAATGGCAAACCAAATCATTTTAATTGTTGATGACCAGTCGGAAATCGTACATTTTTTAGCTCACTACTGCTTGCAGCCGTTGGGGTACAATACGCTCTCTGCACACGATGGCGAAAAAGGGCTCAAGTCTGCAGTGGATCATCGCCCCGATCTGATTATGTTGGACATGAATATGCCCCGGTTAACGGGCATCGAAATGCTCCCCGAACTCCGGCAAACAGATTGTGTGGCTCCGGTGATTTTTATGACCATTTATGGATCAGAACAAAACGCCGTCGAAGCATTCCAACTCGGAGTGCGTGATTACTTGTCTAAACCCTTTACCGTGGGTGAAGCCCAAAGTGCCGTCAATCGTGTACTGCGGGAACGCCGCTTGGCTCACGAGAAGGAACAACTCAAGAACAATCTGGTGGCCGCAGAGATCATTCGTCAGACCGTCGTTACGCTTTCTCACTAAATCAGCAACCATTTAGATGGAGGACTCCGCATGCTGGGGGAGGCGATCGAGCAAGGTCGATCGGATGATGCGATCATCAAAAAGGTTGTTACAGACAGCCTCTCGAGTGCCGACACGATCGAAGCTGTTATGTGCGTGTTAAGGAAAGTCACGGATATTCGAGAAGAATATTCATCTGGGGCCGGGATGATCGGTATTAAAGAGGCATTGCAGGCTGAGTTGAGGGCTTGATGCTGGGGATCATGCCAGTGTGGAATGGTCTATTGATGTCCGGTAATGAGTGTGGATTTTGTCATAATATCTAAAAGGGTAAGTTGGTTTGATGATGCTTAGATACGACGCTGGAGGTGAGTGACGGAATGGGACAAAAGAAGATTCGAATTCTGGTCATTGATGACGAGGAAAATATCCTCCAGGTAATGCGACAAGCCCTTCAGCGAGAGGGGTATGAGACCGATACTGTTTTGGGTGCCCTTAAGGGATTGAGTATTCTATCCAGCTCAGAATACGATTTGGTCCTTTGTGACATAGCGATGACGAGAATGAACGGTATCGAATTTTTTCGAGAGATCGAAGAACGCTTGCCGGGGATGGCAGATCGAATTCTCTTTATGACTGGTGGAATTCTCTCTCCGAGCATACAGAAATTCCTTCAGGAACATCGTGTCTCGATAATAGAGAAGCCGTTTGATTTTCCTACTCTTTTCCAGGGAGTGCGTGATGCGTTAGAGCGGTCGTCTGATGAAAAGAGATTCTTCTCACAGGATTGATGTTTCCTATTATCGATCTTCCAGATGCAAATCATAAACTTTAAGCGGGTCACTCCCCACCTTCTCTAGAGGAATCCCGAGATCCCAATTACGTTGAGCTGCGTTGTTGCCGCGGCATGTAGAGGATAAGACTAGGCGAATACACAATGAAATGGTGGTTTACAACGCTGGCTTCGATGGATCTTTGGACGGCTATACTTCCATACCTTCGCCTGGTTGTTTTATGATCAGAATCATTAATTGAGGCTGTCGGGTGAGATTTCTGTGGATAAAGCCTTGCGGATGGTGTGTGATAATGTAATCATGTCGGTTGGTTTTTTAATCAAACCTACGACTCCTCTTTTGAGGATATCCGGACCGATCTCTTCCAATGGATAACCCGTGAGTATCACCATTATCCGAATATGGCAGGCATGCGAACAGAGATCAGTAGATTTCTCAAGGATTAGGGGCTGAAAGGTTATTCAAGGGAGTAATAGGCCAATAGTTGGCCAGCTAATGCCTCGATTGAGGCGACCGGGGATGCGGCGTGATTTGCCTTCTAGGTTGTGTGATAGGGATGCTGGAATTGCTGGTGTAGGCTCGTGCCCCGGCGCCTCCCTGCAAAGAACGCAGGACTTCGCATCTCGGAGCCGTTAGTAGAAATTTCTTTACAAAAGTAAATTGCCAATATCAATTGCCCGCCGTTGTTTGGTGTTGCCTGGTGTTGACTCCTGCAATTTCTTGCCAGACAAGACCCTTAGCCGCGAGAGTGTTTCAGGACCCTTTGCCGGAATCGAAAAAAACGCATGAGGGGCATGCGCTTTTTCACAGACCCTTATGCGCTCTTTTCTCAGGATCCTTATGCCTTCTGAGGCGACGGCGGGATTCGAACCCGCGCATAAGGGTTTTGCAGGTCCTCGCCGAGTGCTTTTAGGACCCTATGCCGTAATCGCCTCAAACCCGGTGAAGGGTTTCCATTCTGCCTGTAGCGAAAAAGGCCAAGACCCTTTGCCGTCCTTTTTCCTCCCAGGCAACAAACTGACGAACCGAATTGTTGATTGGTGCACATGATACACAGGTTCGTTCCATAAGGCAAACTCCATAGACGGGTCTCTGGCTTTCACTTGCGCGGGTTGCTGGTTTCCATATACTAATCCAGGAAATTAGCGGGGTATTTGTGGAAAAGAGGGGAGGCCAGGGCGGGCCCACCTTGAGGCCTGCTTTGGTTTTCCTTGGGAAACCAAGGCTCAGAGAGATGGGATGATTGATATTCCCATGAGCGAGCTGGTACGTATTGAGGGGCAAGCCCAGGAAGGAGCGCGCTCTGGCGCGTTACACCCGATCTAAGAACCATGAGGTCTTCTTCCCCACTATCCCCGGAGAACCGGTAAACCCCCGCGCTTCACGCGTTCGACCCAATTCCCCCAGTTATATGTTTGTGCATGCAGACTTCGATCGTGTAGGGGAGTCCGCCTTTCACTGGATGCCTCTCTCACAGGGATTGGTGCATATCGGTGGAGAGTCTGCTCCAGTTGCCGAAGGTATCATCCGTGCTTTGCGGAAACAAGTGAACCAGATCCAGGAAGCAGGTGGTCTACATAAAGGCTGGTTCAGGCATGGGAATTTGATTTTGGTGAAGGAGGGGGCTTTTCAAGGATATGAAGGCATCTTCGATGTGCGCCTCTCCGGTGGTGAGCGGTCACGAATCCTGTTGCGGATGGCCCATGAGCGCTACGTGCCGGTCCACGTGGGGACCCGCTTGATAGATAACGACGATGGGTACCTTGATCCCAGGTCCTGAAGATTGGGGGCGGGAGATCGGCCGCTTGTAACGTTACGACCGATGTATCGTTTTAATAGAAAGGGGGAGTGCATGCTCTATTTCCGGCCGACCTCCATGTCGGAAGGCCGGAGCATGCCCGGTGAAACCTGATGTCTGCTTTTCCTGTCACCTGTCTCTGCACTTTTATGTCCGGTACCAAAGTCCTGTGTGAGTTCGACGGATATC
>DAOUDJ010000212.1:0-17242 GCA_034430795.1 Anaerolineales bacterium
TGCGGGAGCTAGGGCTGGATAGTCTGTCTGAAGAGCATTCCTTGCACACATAAAGGAAGGAGGCAGTCCATTGAAGAAAGTTGTCACGGTTGAGCAAATGCGTGCGATTGAGCAGGCGGCTGATGCATCTGGGCTGACGTACGAAAAGATGATGGAAAACGCAGGTAAATCTATCGCCACTGCGATTCTTGAATATTGGCCTGATGCTGAAAGATGGAGTGTGACGATCCTCGTTGGGCCGGGAAACAACGGTGGGGATGGCCTCGTTGTTGGACATTATTTACAAGATGCGGGAGCGAAAGTATCGGTATATCTCACTAAAGCAAGGCCTGAAGAGGATGAAAATCTTAGGCGCATTATCCGGCATGGATGTCCGATCACGGTCGCAGAAAAGGACAAAGGGCATAAAGCGCTTAGAGATTTGATCGTTTCCGCAGATCTCCTCGTCGATTCTATTTTCGGTACAGGATTCAAGCCTCCTATAAAAGGTGATGCAAAGAAAATCCTTGAATTTGTCAACACAATGTTAGAAGAGCACCCTCCCGCGCCCTATATCGTTGGGGTAGATTGCCCGTCAGGAATAGATTGTGACACGGGTGAAATTTCAGACGAGAGTCTCTCCGCAGATTTAACGGTCACGCTTGTTGCAGCCAAACCGGGATTGCTGCGTTTCCCGGGTGCAGAATATGTTGGCGAGATCGTTGTCGGAGATATCGGGATACCCCCCTCACAAAAAGAAATCGCAGCGATAGAGCTTGAATTCGCCACGCGTGAGGGTGTCCGGGCATGGTTGCCAGAGAGGCCGCGGGATGCACACAAGGGCACCTTTGGACGCGTGATAATCGTCGCTGGGTCGATTAATTTCCCCGGCGCTGCATCTTTGTCCGCACTGGGGGCCTATCGCTCGGGCGCAGGCCTGGTGACGGTGGCAGTTCCAGAACCTATTCAGGGATTTTTAGTTCCAATGATTCCAGAAGCGACGTGGCTTGTCCTGCCGCATGAGCTGGGAGTCATTGCCGGTGCTGCCGCCGATGTCATCCTCGAAGAGCTTCCTCATTGCCAGGCGCTTTTGCTGGGTCCTGGTTTTGGACAAGAACAGGCAACCCTAAACTTCATGAAACGCCTGATAAATCCTTCGGCTGTTGCAAACCAAGAAATCGGGTTTGTACGCCACGAAGGTGTAGATGAGACGTTGAAGTTGCCTCCATTGGTTATCGACGCGGATGGTTTGAAGCTGCTCGTAAGAATACCGGATTGGGAGGTTCATTTGCCCGGACAATCGATACTCACACCTCACCCGGGGGAAATGTCTGTGATGACAGGGGTCCCAGTAGCAGAGATCCAGGCGGAGCGCGAACAAACTGCCTTGGATTGGGCTGCTCAATGGGGACATGTGGTCGTCTTGAAGGGGGCATTTACCGTCGTGGCATCCCCGTCCGGGAAAGCGACGATTCTTCCCTTCGCAACATCTGCGTTAGCTCGTGCGGGAACGGGAGACGTATTGTCAGGCGTAATCACGTCTTTTCTTGCTCAGGGCTTACAATCCTATCAGGCAGCGATATTAGGATGCTTTATTCACGGATGGTCAGGTGAGATAGCGGCCGGAATGATCGGCTCGACTGCGGGAGTGATAGCGGGAGATGTTGCGGAGCTCATTCCTACTGCGATAAGTGAACTGGAGCGTTGCTAACTAACCTATCGCAATGAGTTCGAATAAAGTTAAGACTAGAAATGGGACGCCTCAAAGAGACGTCCCATTTTGTATCGACTTGCGGAGGTAACTACTTTTTCGCAGGAGCGTCTTTTTTCTTCGTAACAGCTTTCTTGCCAGAATCAACTGCTTTAGTGATCTTCTTCTTCTGGTCGTCAAAAAGCTCCTGGCCTCGCTTCTGGAGTTCCTCGGCTTTGGTTTTTGCTTCCTTGGCGAGTTCTTCCGCGCGAGTACGCGTGTCATCAATTATTTCTTCGGCTTGATCCTTCAATTCTATGCCTTTATCGTAGATCAAGGTTCGGGTCTCCTCACCGGACTGTGGGGCGAAGAGCAGGGCGACGGCCGCACCGACCAGACCGCCAATCACAAACCCTGAGACGAAGGCGCCGAAATCACCGTTTTTATCAGACATAATCCGTTCTCCTTTGCTTTATATCTTTTCAAAAACTTACTTTGAGCGGCGAAAGTCGATCAACTCAATCGCGCGTCTTAGCGCCGCGAAGGTGCTGTTCGCTTTTACAACGGGTGTTACAAGGTTATCGCTGAGAAATTTTGTAGTTCCGCGCAACGAACCGATTGTCTCGTTCGTGGCTTCAAGTATCGGCCCGATCTCGTATCGAAGGAGGTTTGTAAGCCGGGCCAGCTGGACAAGCAAGGTGACAAGTGCCAGGCCGATGATCAAAGCTTCAAAGGCCATGAAAATTATCATGATGTCGCGAATGGTTTCAGTTTGTCCAGGGTTATTGACCATTACGGTCACAGAGAGAACTATACCGGCGATAAGCACGAGAAAAAATACCACTCCCAGCACGATCCAGATAGGGGAAATTCTCGTGCTCGAGGGGGTGGACTCGGCGGGCGTCGAAGTGTTAGAAAGCGTGTGAGTACCTTTTTCGGTCATCGGTTTAAATTATAGCACATGCATATCCACTGAAATCTATACTTAACGCCGCCGGGAAGTCTTTTCTTGTGAGCGGTAATTAGGTTTGACCAAGATAGCGGTGAGAACAAGACTCATGATCGTTCCCAGAAGAGCTGGGAAAAGATTGATCGAGCCAAGCCTGAGCAGCTGCCAGTTGATTAGTTCGCTAAGCACGTGACCTGAAAAGAATCCGATCCACGCCGAAGCAAGGAAAAGTACGAGACGTTTGATGCTGCCGCCGCGCAGGATATGGAAAAGGAAGGCACAAGCTGAGGCGATGGTAAGACCCAGGAAAAAACCATGAAGAGTCACAGAAGGATTATTCCTCCTCCTAAGCATTCATCCCCATCATAAAACACCGCGTGCTGCCCGGGGGTTACGTCAGGAAGCGATTCAAGAAGTTGGACTTCGGCTCGAGTATCATCTAAGGCGCGAATGGTGGCGCCGACTTCCTTTGCTTTATATCGAACGCGTACAAGGAGAGATCCGTTGTCTGAAGGCGGAGATCCCGAAATCCAATTGGTTTGGCCGATTGTGAATCTCGTGCAGCCGAGTCTATCCTTGGGACCCACAACGAGAACATTGTCCTGAATATTTTTGTTTATTACAAAGAGGGGATACGGTTTTGAAACTTTGATGCCTTTGCGCTGCCCTATTGTGTAATTCGCTAAACCTGAATGCTGACCGAGAATATCACCCCTTTCGTCGAGAATTGGGCCAGGGGGGGACAGATGAATCCCCTGGTCGGTGAGAAAATCTCGATAATCCTGATCGCCGACGAAACATAGGTCCTGGCTCTCAGCCCGGTCAGCGACCGGAAGATTGAGTTTTGCAGCTTGTTCACGAACTTCGATTTTTTCGATATCACCCAAGGGGAATACCGTGCGCGCGAGTTGATGTTGCTGTAAAACGCTGAGAACGTAGGATTGATCCTTGCTTTTATCCTTTGCTCGTAACAAATGATAGCGATCTCCTCCATGGTTAATCTGTGCGTAATGACCCGTTGCGAGGCGACTTGCGCCCATTGAGAGGGCGCTCTCTAGAAGGGTCCCCCAGCGGACGATGCGATTACAACGCATGCAGGGGTTAGGTGTTCGGCCCTTCGCATAGTCATTAATAAAGGGATCGACGACCTCTTGTTTGAAAGTGTCTTTGACATCCAGTGTGTGGAAGGGTATATCGAGAAGACTTGCCACTCGCTGCGCTAATGAGACATCTTCCGGAGAGCAGCAACGGTTGCTGGTATCAGGGCCAGCTGACCAAAGGCGGAGCATTACGCCGAAGACATCGTAGCCTTGCTCGACGAGCAGGGCAGCTGCAACCGAGCTATCGACGCCTCCGCTCATGGCTATGGCAATTGTCTCTTTATGTGGATTCATTTGGATGTACTGATGGGACGCAAAGGTGAAAGTGTGGAGTTAGAAGAGCAGGCAAATGGTTCAGGGATGACCTCTCGAGAGAGCGCTAGGGCGGTCTCTGCCGGGTGGATGGACAATTGATTTCCAAAATCTTGCTGGCAATAAGGCAGCATGGATTTTAGAACCTGGTTGTAAAAAAGCTCAGAGATTGCGTAGTCTACGAAGACGCGAGAGTTTATCTGCATCGTAGGGTGGATTCTATCACGAGGGTCTTAAAAAGCATCCCAGGGGTTATCTCGAGGTAGAGTTCAAGAAGGAAAAGGGTTTGTGGGATTATAATTGTGGCTAAGGAATCAAAGGAGGCTTGCATCGATGCAGACAACGATTGAAATGATACATGGACGAGAGGTACTTGATTCTCGAGGGAATCCTACTGTAGAAGTTGAGGTTTCGCTTTTCGATGGCAGCTGGGGCCGCGCGATTGTCCCCTCGGGTGCATCGACAGGCGTTCATGAAGCGCTTGAGCTGCGGGATGGGGATAAATCTCGTTTCGGCGGTAAGGGCGTGTTAAAGGCCGTTGAGAATGTGAATTCCGAACTTGCAGAACTTCTCTTGGGGTGGGACGCAACTGATCAACGGTCAATCGACCTTGCCATGATTAAAGTCGATGGCACAGAGAACAAATCAAGGCTTGGCGCCAATGCCATACTTGGTGTGAGTTTAGCGGTGGCAAAAGCTGCCGCAAATTCTCTCGAGCTGCCCCTTTACCGGTACATTGGTGGAGTGAGTGCGCATCTTCTGCCAGTGCCGATGTTAAACATATTAAACGGTGGGGCGCACACAGGATGGCAGTCGACGGACGCACAAGAATTTATGATCATGCCGCTGGGAGCGCAATCTTTCTCTGAGGGTCTGATGTGGGGTGCGGAAATATACCAGGAGCTTAAAGCGGTGTTGAGAGCGAAAGGATACACTGCGCTTGTAGGCGATGAAGGCGGTTTTGCGCCGGCGTTGAAAGCCAACGCTGAAGCAGTTGAACTCATTCTAGAAGCCATCGAAAAAGCCGGTTACACAGCCGGGGAACAAGTTTCGATCGCGCTCGACCCAGCAGCCTCTGAATTTTACGATAGTGAACGAGGGGTGTACCAGCTTCGCAGTGAGGGGAAGGAGCTTAGCGGCGAGGAATTGGTTGAATTTTGGGAATCCTGGGTCAAGCAGTATCCGATTGTTTCCATCGAGGATGGTCTTGCACAAGATGACTGGGATAGCTGGCAATTGATGACGGCTAAGCTGGGCGACAAGATCCAGATTGTTGGAGATGATTTGCTTGTAACGAACCCAGAACGGGTAAGAAAAGGCGTTGAATTAAAAGCCTGCAATTCACTGTTAGTAAAAGTAAATCAAATTGGCACGCTAACGGAAACGCTCGAGGCTGTCCAGATTTGCCGGGAAGCAGGCTGGCGGGCAGTGACGTCGCACCGATCAGGAGAAACTGAAGATGCCACCATTGCTGATCTCTCTGTGGCGATTCACATGGGGCAAATTAAAACAGGAGCACCTGCTCGTTCAGATCGCATTGCGAAATACAACCAACTTCTTCGCATCGAGGACGAACTCGGAGAAAGCGCACAATATGCAGGATGGTCCAGTTTAGGAGTCGCTTATCAAAAGTAACTCAAGCTAGAACATACAGGCACGAAAGAATAAACTGGCGGTTAGTCCTCGCCAGTTTATTTTTGTTACAACAGGTGCCGGGTTGGATGCGTTTATTCTGTTATCGGCGGTAAGACTGCGGGAGAATCTTCGGGAGGGGTCCCAGGTACAGGTGTTGTGCAGTGTGGACAAATCTGCCATGGGAGCTGCAGAAGCTGACCGCATTTGCGGCATTCCTTTCGGAGCCGGGTGTGGCAATGAGCGCAGACCTGCCAATTGCTTTCCGTATGACTTCCACACCCTGGACATAGCAAACGTTCCTCAACCTGTGAAAGGAGCGCTTCTTCTTCGAGCGTAAGCTGGTACTCCTCAGTAAGTGTCAGGGATGGGCGGAGTATGAGGTAGATGATGAGTCCAGGCAGATTCAATACGGCAACCAGGATCGCCGTGAGAATGTGAACTAGTTTATCGTGGGATCTAGAACGGATATCTCTGAGCGTCCAAAAAATGAGGCTCATCCACAACGCAGCCAAGAAGGCACCGAAGAAAGCCGTGAGATATGTAAAGAATTTCCCAAATGAGGCGATTCCGAAGAGATCCAGCATGGTCACTCCTGACGAGCGGCATTATAGCATGCAGCTTAATCCTGACAGTGCAAATTCTGGGCCACTTTGACAGCAATATTCCACTGAAGTATAGTCGCACTCATCGACTGCGGCACGTAATTTGCACAGAATGGGGGTGTGCCATGGGGGATAAACAGCAGCGTTACCGGATCAAGGATCTTGACTCAGGAGATCGACCACGTGAACGGCTCGCTACTCTAGGTCCGGGGGCGCTCTCCAATGCAGAACTGCTGGCTATCATGCTTCGAACGGGTATTAAAGGGATGAACGCTGTTCAGTTAGCGCAGACACTGTTGGTGGAAATCGGAGGCCTTGCTGGACTCCATCGCCTCTCACTTCCGGAGCTTCAAAAGAAACGGGGCATCGGATTCGTCAAGGCTGTTCAAATATAGGCAGCGGTTGAGTTAGGACGTCGATTTTCGACTGTGCACCCGGAAGAGAAACCACGAATTCAATCACCGCAGGACGCGGCTAATCTCGTTCTTTATGAAATGGGCGCGCTGGAACAGGAGCATTTACGAGTTTTGCTATTAGACACTCGTAATCAGGTCATTCAGATTGTAGAGGTATACCGGGGCTCACTCAACAGTTCAGTCACCCGAGCGGTGACCCAACACCCAGTCCAGAAGACATCGCAGTCACACGGGCAATTGTGGATGCGGGAAAGCTCCTTGACATTGATGTGCTTGATCACCTCGTGATTGGAAAAAACCGCTACGTTTCGCTGAAATCAAAAGGCATGGGGTTTAATAATTGAGTATGGAACACCAAGTGATCTTGCTCCCACGTGAGAATTACTGGACATGGGTTCGCTCTTGCTCTGAATATGTGCTGCACTACGGCCCTAACCTGACTCAGGACCCTCAAACTGCAGCACAATACATGGGCTCTGCCCAGGTCATAACTTTCCCTGTTGTCGCCGGTGGAGATCCCGAGGTGGGTCAACTCGAAGAGTGGTTTTATTCGCAGCATCCCGGCGTGCGCCTTGACCCGATTCTCACAGATACCGCTCAGGGGTTGCATGAGGAATTATCACAGCGAATCATCGATGCCGATCGCTACGGGCAAAAACGAAAATCTTTCTACTTGGTTTGGCCTACTGATTACTCGGTCATCACTCAAAAATATGGTGCCAACCCACAGATTTACAGCCGTTTCGGCATGCCTGGTCATGAGGGCGTAGATATCCGCGCCCTGACTAACACAAACGTTTATTGCTGCGCAGACGGCGTTGTCTATCGGGTTCATAATGACCCAGACCCAAGGGTGTCCGCTTACGGTAAACATGTCCGAGTTCGGCATAAAGATGGTTACAAAACCGTGTATGGTCATCTTGTGCGGCCATTGGTGCGGGAAGGACAGGAGTTGAAAGCAGGAGAGCTGCTCGGTAAAGCGGACTCTACAGGGGCGTCTACCGGCTCGCACCTGCACCTGACGTTAAAAAGAGATGGAGCGACGGAACGCGGGGAGACAAATTTCCCAAAGGACATCATCGACCCAACGCCGTTTCTGATTTGGCCGGAAATCGCGACGAAGAAATCGTTCGATGCCTACGATTGGAGCCCTGAGAAATGCCTTGTTGGTGCACATGCGCGGGTGGGACAGCCATTACAAGACGAAGATCTCAACTTGATAAGAATAGCGAGGTTAGAAGCTGTCAAGTTGGAACTCAGCGAAAGTCTTGACACAATCGAAAGCCTTCGTGCGTTGAATCCGGCAATGCTCATCGTTGTACGTGTGGCGGGAGAATTCTCTGGCGAGGCGATCTCCGCAGAAAGATATTTTACATCCATTGAAAACAATTTTGGACGTCTATATCGATCCGGGATCAGGTATTTCGAAATCCACAGCAATCCGAATCTACAAAACGCAGGTTGGCGGCGTTCCTGGCGTGATGGGCTGGAGTTCTCACAGTGGTTTAATAAAGTATCCCGGTTGATCAAGTCGCGTTTCCCCGAGGCGAAGATCGGTTTCCCCGGCTTATCTCAGGGTGAACTTGTGCCCGGGTGGAGAGCAGATGACGCTCAATTTCTCAATGAAGCCGAGAGTGCAGTGCAGAATGCCGATTGGGTAGGTGTGAATTGCTACTGGACGGATCAGACATCATTAAAGGATCCCAATAAGGGTCGGGCATTCGATGCTTATCGAGACAAATTCCCGGGCAAGCTACTCATGATTACTGAGTTCTGCAACCCGATCCAAAGCGTAGCAGAGCGCACGAAGGTTGAACAATATTTAGAGTTCTACAGGATGGTTCGGTCTCAGCCTGGTATCGCTGCAGCATTCGCATTTGCGTTATCTGCCGGTCGTGGACATGATGCGATTGTGTGGCGTTCAGAAATATCAGACGGGAACGATATCGCGGAATTAATTGGTAAAAGGTCAATCTAAAATATTCTTAGCACATCTCACCACGACACCGGGATTTTCCTCTTGTTACCTTTACGATCGCGCCGGAAAATATGGCTGTGATCACGACCATATTCCCATAAGCGGTACGTGACCCAAACATCCTGCTTGCAATACGCTAAAACCTTGTCAATCTCACCTTTCTTGTACCATTCAACCGCGGCAAGACCGTTCGCGGACTTGCTTTCCCCCAGTGTCGCTTCTGCGACGTGATCCAGGCCAACTCGAAATCCAAGTGTTAGCGAGATATCGGCGAGCATATCAACTGTCTTCTCCACTAGGGGCCGATCGCTAGAAAGTCCGTAAGGCCGAAGAACTGTGTAGTCAAAGCGGACAACGTTGAAGCCGACGATTTTGGATGCGGAAGCAAGTTCGTCAAGGAGTGCTCCCGCATCGTCCTCTTTAAATAAAGACCAGCCGTCCTCTTCAACATGGTAGGTCACTCCGGCCGAGAGGCCCATCCTATCGATATGGTTCCAGCCGCCGACCTCATCTGCAAGCCGCTTCGTCTCAAGATCGAACACGAGTGTTTTGAATAAGCCCATTATTTCCTATCCCTTGTATTGTCGGCGGCTGAGCAGAAAAATGATGGCGAACACGGCGATCACGGACAAACCGAGCAGAAGCCAAGACAGGAGTGGTTGAGCGAAATCAAGCAGATTGGGATTTGAGAGTGTTGTCCACCTCCACTCGCTTTGGAGTTGAGAGATGGGGCGTTGATACACACGTTGAACGCCCCCTGTGCAGCTTGTTCCTTCCTGATATGCATCAAGAAGGAGTGCCACGCCGCCAACTCCATAAATGTCAAGCAAATATTGCGTGAAGGATGCGCTCTGCGCGTATGCCAGTAAGGCATCTTCCTCAGAAATCGGAAAGGATGCACATAAGGATTGGATTGAAAGAAGTGCATCCTCGCGGGCCGCACGATCCAATTCAAAGGTATATGCGGGATTAGGTACGCCTTCTTGGAGTGTGGCAAGTCCTTCGTTCAGCCATGTGGGGAGGTTGTGGTATTGATCGCCCATACGTTTGTAAAGAAGGAGATGAACCAGCTCATGGGGGATGTCACGTTCCAGAGAAATTTGACCTTCAGCCCCATTCGGCGCTGCTAAGAGCACGGCCCCCAATTCTGGATGCGAATGCCCGCCGATCCATGCCGCACTACCCATGCGCATGCTTGACTGAAGCTGACCAACTGTGGGATAGATGTAAAGATTTACATGGTCCGGGGCGGGCAATGCGAGATCGTGCTGAATACGCGTAATGGAATCTCTTGCTAGGTTAAGGATATCCTGACCACGCGTCAGATCCCCTTCTAGCCAATGTACGGTGATGTTAGCGTTGCTCCTGGATTTCCAATCGAAACGATTATCCTCGTATACAAAAGATGCCGGATCCGTGAAATATTGGTCACCATCTGCGAAGTCGATCTGCCACCAGTAAGTAATTGTTGTAAATGGTTCGATTCCGAGCGTTTGAACCTCCTCGGTTACTTCTGCAAAGATCGTAATTTCGCCAGATAGGACAGCGATAACAACGTTTGTAAATTCTGATGAGCCCTCACGGAAAAACACTGCTGCGCGCAGGATTTTACTTGGCGCTTGAATTTGCGCGCTGAAAGTGATGGTTGAACCATACTTATAGTCGGCGTGCGTATCGACGCGGATCCCATCCGCCTGGGCTGAAGCAGGCGCTAGCGGAGAAAGAAGAAAAAAAATAACAAGCAGGATGGATGGCAGTTGTTTGATGGCTACACCCCGAGGAAAAAGAGAAGTGGCGTCAATGTGATTGGGCTAAGCAACGTTGATACAAGAATTGCGCCAGTGACGAACTCGGGCTCCGTATCGTAATGGAGGGCAATTATGGATGCCAGGACAGCAGTGGGCATGGCGGACTCGAGGACGCCCACTTGCCTGCCGAGTATGGGCATGTTGAGTGCGCCGGCCATGAACCATGCAGCGATTGGAGTAAGAACTAAACGAAGGGCGACCACGATAGATAGTAAACCGAGGTGTTTCGGAACGCCCGCTTTCCCAATCTGCATTCCTAGAATCAGCAGCATCATGGGGATCGATGCGGCAGAGAGTAGTTCGATAGGTCGGAATACGGCTTGAGGGAGGCTAATATTTAGAGCGCGGAGAAGAAGAGCTAAAAGGATGGCATAGATGGCAGGCACTCTGGTCAGATTCTTTAACGCGCGCAGCGGGTTCATTCGACCGGAGCTGGCGATGTACACCCCAGCCGAGTTGGTCCATAAAGAGCTCGTGATGAAATAGATACTTGCCCAGAGCAAGCCGGCTTCGCCCAGCGCGAAGTGGTTAAGCGAAAGTCCATAATTACCTGAATTGATAAATGACACTGAAAGAATAAAGGCGGATGCAAGCGCCCGTGGTAAGCGAAAAAGTTTTGATAGCGCCCAACTGAGCAAAAGCATAAAGAAGATCACAGCCGAGGCGAGGACCGCCATCCTTATAATGTCATCTCTGGGGATTTCTGTTGTGAGTATCAAATCGAAAACGAGTGCAGGTATGAGGATGTGAAAAATAGCAGTGGAAATAGGTCGCGGGTCAAGGTTCGTTCGCCGTTGAAGCAGAAAGCCCACCCCAGCGACAGCGATTATAGGAAAAATATTATTCGTAAACAGACTTAGGAATTCCCTCAATCCATGGAATCCTCTGAAGAGTCATCGAAGTCAAAGATTACGAGATCCGGTGTACCCTCGAAAAATGACAGGTGCTCGAGGGCTTCATCAGCTTTCTCGACAATCTCGGGGTCTGGAGCTGAGGCCTGTATGTCTAGTAAGGATGTTTTGGCCGTGTCGCTTCCAAGTTGCCCCAATGACCATATGGCGAGATGTACTACTTCGTCGCTGATGTCTTCGAGAAGCTCTACAAGAAGCTGTGTTGCATCATGAAGCTCAAGTTCACCCGCGGCCTGAGCTGCAACAGCGCGAATTTGCGGTGATGGGTGCTGTAATTCTTCAAGAATTTCGGGTCTCCAAACTGGATTGGCCGATCTACCCATGGCTAATAGGGCAGACTGTATTAATTCCTCATCTCCCGAGTGGTATGCATCAGCGATGATTGCTTGCGCATCTTCGCGCGAAGAGAACCCGAGCGTCTCTATACAGGCGCGATGTAATGCAGGAGGCACGCTAGATTTTAATGTTAAGAGAATATCACCGACGATCTGGTTCGATTCCTCTGAGGATGAAACCTCGATCTCAGCTAAAAGGATGAAACGTCCAAGAGCATCTGCGGCAGCAGCGCGTACTTCTACAGAGCTATCTTCGGTCAAAGCCATGCGGAGCTGTGTAAGGAGAGTTGGATCTGCCGATTCCCATAGATTCCCAATCGCAATCCTTCGAACGATCGGGCTGGGGTCATCAAGTCCGAGACGGTTGATGTTGTCGAATAAAAGCTCAATATGTTCATCGGCTTGCTGGCCGAGTGTAGCCAGCAACGTGCGGCGCCTCAGGGAGGATAGTGATTGCCAGCAACTCGAAAAACGTTCGAGCTGACGAGTGTCTAAGTCAGAAAGCGCAGAGAGGTTTTCGATGGGCAGAAGTTGCTCATCATCCATCAAAAGTGAGAATAATTCGTCTAGTTTTTGATCCATAGGATTGTCACGTCTGGGTTGCTAAGGAAGGGAGATTGGATTGATGAAATCCTGTAGGTTGATATAGACCATGAGAAAGATGAGGATGGCAAAGCCAATTGCGTGGGCTAAGCCCTCGAATCGGGGAGATATACGGCGACGAAAGATCACCTCATAAAGGACAAAAATCAATCGGCCACCGTCAAGGGCAGGGAAAGGAAGAAGATTAGCTAATGCCAGGCCTACACTAATGACCCCGATCAAATTTAAGGTGATGAAGGGCCGGTCAGATGCTTGGTCGATCGTGCTAGCCCAGGCCAACATATCATGAATGCCTTTTAAACCGCTAAAGCGGGCTTCCTCAGGCGATGCTTGCCCGCTCATGAGTCGTCCAGGGAGATTAATGAGCATGGTAATCTGGGTCTTGACCGAATCAACGCTCCACTTGGATGCTTCGAGCCACCCCATCTGAGCGGTGGGGAAACTCAATGTCACACCGATAGGTCCCTGATCATCAGGGAAATTCACACGCGGGATCAAGGTTACTTCAACAGTCTGCCCGTCTCGATCAACAACAATGAGAGTCGTTTCGCCGAGTTTTGCGTGGATGGCTTCCTGCATATCGCTGATGCCATTGACGGGAATGTCGTCAACGAATTCGACGATGTCGCCTGCTAATATCCCGGCAGAGTAGGAAGGTGTTCCTTCAAGGACTTCAGCAATGAGTACGCGGTTGATATCAGGTGCAGCAAATTTAAATGCCATGAGAAAGGCAAGGAATCCCAAGAAGATATTCGCTGCAGGACCGGCGGAAAGGACGAGCGTTCGTGTCAGTTTGCTCGACGAAGAGAGGCCGTTAGGAATATCTGGGTTATCTTCACCAGCGAAACGGACAAAGCCGCCAAAAGGGATCCAGTTTAAAGAGTACTTGACCCCACCAGCTTCGAATAAGGTCAGCATTCGAGGCGGGAAACCCAAACCAAATTCCTCGATTTTCACACCCCGTAATTTACCAACGAGAAAGTGGCCCAACTCGTGGCCAATTAACAATACTGAGAGAACGATTATAAATAGAAGGAAATCTGACACGAAAATCACCTACGCTTCTTTAGTTTAGCTGGGATTATATCACTGGGGAGTTTGTTCGTTGTTAGCGGATAGAGCCACACCATTTCCTGGTGCGCAGCGCAAAATATCTAAAATTCCATCGATTGAACGGAGCTGATGCTCGACTTCAATTGAGTCATCAGCAGAGCATATGCAATGAACGTTTGGTCCGGCATCAATGGTGTAGCAAACGTCTAGACCATCCTCTCGCCATTGGGTTACATGCTTCATGATGCTAATGGACTCCGGCTCCAAGTAGAGAAGCGGGGGATCTGATGTCATCATCACGGAATGCATCAAGTTTGAATCCTGCTCAACGATCTGAGCGAGAGCTTGAAAGTCCTTTTGCAAAATTGCTCTTTTGCAGATTTCTTGACGGCGCGCTGTATCCTGCACTCGGGCGGCTTGAATCGGACTAGTGGGCGCAAGCTGATGCCCTTCTGAAGAGCCTGTCGATTTATGTTCTTTTCTGACAACTGCAATGAGATCGATTAATTGCCAATGGTCTGCAGGTGCAAGCTGCTCGGCGTATCCATCCTCGTTTAATTTCCCCGTAAATAATTGCACGAAACCGCCAAAGATGGAGCGCGCGGCAGAGCCTGAGCCGCGTCGGGCGAGGATGGAGAGTTGCTTTTCGTCTAACTCCAGTCCAGCTGCCGCGCTGGCTGCCGCACTTAGTGCTGCGAAAGCTGATGCTGAAGAAGCGATACCTGCACCTGCGGGGAAATTGCTTTGACTGCATATGCTGGCGAAAGTGGGATCGCCGGACAAAGTGCGGATGAGGTCCAAATGCAGGGTAACGCGGTTTGCAGCTTTTTCTGCATCTGGGCTACCGTCGATTTCGATCTGATCCGTCTCCAGGCGGTCATCGAAAATTACAGTCGTTTCCGTTTGGAGACTCGCAAGCGTCATGGAGAGCGAGGCATTCGCTGGAAGACGGAGAGCAGGGTCATGGTCGCCCCAATATTTAATAAAGGCGATGTTTGGTGAAGCGATCGCGGTAGCGCGTTTTTTGGGCATTGTTCAGCCTTAAACGTGAAACATCACTCCGAATGGTCGAGATTTATAAAGAAGTGTGCTTCATGATTCAACAACCAGAATGCGGGTCCCCCCCGGCATGGGCACGGTGACATCGCCGGGATCATAATCGATTACGGGTGTAGTCCAGCGGAAGATCCATTGAGCATCCTGAGGTCGTGCGTTCACACAACCATGTGACATGGGAACACCGAAATTGTTATGCCAGAAGGTCGAATGGATTGCTACGCCATTGCCCACAAACAGGGTTACCCAACCGATTCCTGGCAGATCGTAACCGCCGAATGTCGTTCCACCGCTCATGTGGAGCGAGATCACCTTGCGCCAGATCTGAAAGCCTCCGATCGGCGTGGACCACTTATCGACGGGGTCACCGGAAGCGTTATATTTAGCGCCGGAAGAGATTCGGCAGAAATAGACCTCACGATTACCTTCAAAACAAGATAGTGTCTGATAGGTCAGGTTTATTACGATCCGTTTGTCTTCTGCCTCAGGGTGGATTGGAGTGAGATCATCTTCATTAAGCGGCTGAAATGCATGGGCATCAGCCCAGAAGATATCACCGTATCCGTAACGCTCACTGATGCGGTAAAGGGGAGTGTTGCCGGAACCGTCAGCGCGAATTTGGTCTACCCACAATATTTGGCTGTAAGAGAGACGTGGTGTAAGGCTTTCTTTCAACCAAGGAGAACGGGCAGGGGGGTTGTCCAAAATGAGATCCACCCATGGGACCGTCACCTTAACCCACATCCCTTCGCCGAGGTCCGTAACGGGCAGCGTTTCTACGGGTTGATTCGGCTCATTTTGAACGGGCTGAACTGTTCCAGACCATAGGTAACCATCCGGGGTTTCCACCCAGCGTTGATTAAAGCGGTATGGATGATGCCCGACTACCTCGCGTAACCAGGGAATAACGGCATCCTCATAAAGGGCACCGAGTGTTTGACTGGTCGAATCGGGCCGAATGTGAAGCGCTACCATAGGTGATGTAACTCGACCAAGACGTTCTGCGCTTGGAAAATCCGGCACCGTGAATTTTCGCAGGAATCGGTGGGATACAATACCACCCAGTCCCAGACTCGACACTTTAAGGGCATCTCGCCGGTTGATGCGTTTAGAAGATCGTGAGCAGGATTTCATATAACCAATATTATCTCGGATTTCTTAATAATTGGTGAGCGGAAATAACGATAGTTGCGAGCCCCGATCCGATGAAAGTACAACGGACCTTTGACCTATAGATAGGACCGAATAGCAATATTCCACGTTTAGGCAATATGGTCAAGGGTTGTATACAAATAGTAGAATAGTGGGCATGGATAAGGAAACCAATTGATGCGCTTCGCTAACTCTCACTCGATGAATTTTACATTGCTTGGAATTCTCATCCTGCTTGTCGCTTGCAGCGGGTCAGGCGACAATGGCCAGGCATCAGCAACACCCACTCTCGATCGCGCAATCATGCCATCCGCGTCGCCGACCCCTGCCCCTGATCTGGTCTATCTTGTTCGCGGGGGCGGAACAACGGAGAGAGTGGCAGGCAGAGTTGAAAATACCATTACAACGCTTTCGGCGGCTGCGGGAAATGAATTCATCGTCCTGACCGAACTCTCTGACAGCGACCTCGAGCTAAACGCTACGGTGGTGTTTGTCTTTCCGCCTGATCCAGGGTTAAGCGACATGGTTGCGCGATATCCAGCGGTACAGTTTGTGGCTATTGGGATCCATGGCTTAAGCGAAGTCGGAAATCTAACGAGGATCGGCCCGGACGGTTTTGTAGTAGATCAAGTTGGATTCATCGCCGGTGTTATCTCGGCTGTAGTCACACCTGATTGGCGGGTAGGCGTTATCTCAGTGCTGAACTCCGCCGAAGAGAGCGCTAGTAATTTGGCGTTTCAAAATGGGGCGATGTTCTATTGTGGATTGTGCAGACAGGCTTATCCGCCTTTTCATTCATATCCGCTTGGTGTTGAGGCATCTTCATCTGAGATTTCAGCAGTTCAGGAAGCAATTAATGCACTATCTGACTTGGATGTGGATACAATTTTCTTATCGCCTGAGTTGAGCGCAGCAGCCTCGGCGGAAATGCTCGAAGGTTCAGGGTTGAGCTATATTGGCAGCGAGTCACCCGGGGAGAATCTCGGGGAGAAATGGATTGCGACGGTACGGGCTGCTCCTGAACTCGCGATCGCAGAAATCTGGGATCGTGTTTGGATAGGAGAGGGCGGCGGGACATTGGCCATACCGGTAATCATCGAGGATATTAATCCTGAGCGATTGACGCCGGGGCGAGAAGCATGGGTGCGAGAGGTGTTGCAAGATTTGATCGATGGCTATATTGACACAGGGGTGGACCCCATAACCGGGATCGCTCGATAAAATGATCAGGTTTTGCGTACAAACAAATAGCAGCTCGGGAAAAAGGATTAGTGCTGGCGCTGAATTATCACCAGAGAATGTTGGGCTAATTGATCACAGCAAATCAGAGCATGGGAGGGAGAACCGAAGGCTTTCATCCAAACTTATTGAAGATGCAATCAGGAAATTTGCGGAGCGGTAACTGAAGTAATTCCTAAATACAGACTTATCGTTAGAGCGTAATACATTTGGATAGGTGACATTTGAAGCAAAGAGAACCCCACATGGCTGTTGGAATTAATATTCTTGTCGGCATTAGTTTCTTTTTATTCATCCTGCTTGCATCCTTGAGTTTTGACAAAAAGTCGGGCGGCTAGCGACTCGCGCTATACCGCCCATCGGTGTAGGCTTTTCTTATGCGAAAAGAAAAAGACAACACCGACAAGCAGATTAGCAAGTTCAT
>DAOUDJ010000213.1:0-4136 GCA_034430795.1 Anaerolineales bacterium
CTCTAACGAGCTCAACCATTTTCCTCCGAAACTCTTCTGGATATGGATGACGTGTTCTCGGCATTGTGAACTCCTTTCATAAAGCATAAAGGTGTCCACGTAACCGGGTCAACTCCATTAATATTGTGCGCTGAGTGTAGCATAGCATCATCTGTCGAAATCAGAAATCGGATCATCATTACGGGGACGCTCGACGCGATTTACCTAGGAGCCGGAGGTATCTCTGCGGCTTTCCACACCTAAAACATAGATCTATAGTTAATACGGGGTCTTAAACAAGCAGGCGCTCTGCTGCACGGGATGTGTGATGGGAGGAGCGTAGTCGTGGGCGAAGGGGTATAGGATCAGGGTTCGTTGGTTTGAGAGAAAAGTGTTTCAATGCGTAGCTGAAGGTCGTCGCGCGCTCGGCGAAATGCACTTAGACGATCTGCCAGCGCGCCTTCTATACTGGAAGGATCGTCAATAGACCAGTGAATTCGCTCCTTAGCGTTAGGGAAGATCGGGCACACCTCATTCGCATTGTCACAAACCGTGATGACGTAGTCGAAGTGCTGTTCGACAAAACGATCGAGTGTCTTGGATGTCTGACTGGCGATGTCGATTCCGAGCTCGCGCATCACTTTGATCGCCTCCGACCGCACATGTGCAGCAGCAGTGCCCGCGCTGAAGACTTGGAAATCAGCGCCGCCGAACCAACGCAGAAAACCTTCGGCCATCTGCGAACGAGCGGAGTTGTGCGTGCAGAGAAACAGGACGCGAATCACCTTTGGCATTTCACTGCCGGCCTCTCGTTTGTGAGTCTTGGCACTCGATACCCGCCTGAGATTCGAATGGAAGTCCCTTAGCTGCTTTTGAGTCGATCCGCGTAGCGCTTATGAAATTTGGCGGCCTTCGGATTGATAACAGCCTGACAATAGCCCTGGTTGGGATTATTGCGGAAGTAATTCTGGTGGTACGCCTCCGCCGGGTAAAACATCGAGAAGGGGGTTACTTCGGTCACGATGGGCGCATCCCAGGCACCATCGGCGTCGATTTCCAGAATCACATCTTCTGCGGCTTGTCTTTGCTCTTCGCTGTGATAAAGAATTGCGGATCGATACTGCGGTCCGACATCTGTGCCCTGTCGATTCGGCGTAATGGGGTCATGGACGCTGAAGAACACCTCCAAGATCGCACCGAAGGAGATGGTGTTGGGATCGAATGAGATCTGAACGACTTCGGCATGACCGGTTGTCCCGGAGCAGACATCCTGGTAGGAAGGATCGGCGACGGTTCCACCAGCGTACCCCACTTGGACATCTTTAACGCCAATCAACGCATCGAAGATGGGATCCAGGCACCAGAAGCACCCTCCCCCGAGTGTGGCAATTTCTATTCCCTTGGGCATAAGTTGGTCGTTTTCTTGTTTTCTCGTCATCAAAACCTTCACTTATCCTGTATTCTTTCTGCTAACGATGAACAAGGCGTGGGAGATGATTATAGCTACTGGATATTAAGAGTGTGTTAACCTCATTTACGAGTTTAGAAGGTGCATTGCCGGGGAAGATGGTTGATAGATCGGCCTCGTTCTGGGCGTGGGAGAGCTCGCCAATCGCGACATTCCATCCGTCTCTCGTGTGTTATTTCGGAGGCAGGGTCATCGTGTAATTGATCCCCCGTTGAACCTAGGAATGTAAACCACCCTCCACGCTGAGCCCCGCAGAATCGACGGCCACCCAGCCTTTCATCGGACGCCCGGTCGTGTCGAAGACCCGGGTATGTGGTTCCTCGAGTGATGATTCGTATGCATCAGGTCCAACACGCACGATCAAGCTATCGCCCATAACGCCGCATGCCATGTTGCCGTGCAGCATAAAGCCAATTCCACCGAACATCTCTTTTGCAACCCAGCCGGTTTTACCGGCGATCGTTTTCTGGATTCGCCCTGCTAGGGCTTGGTCGTATCCCATCGTTCCCTCCTCATGGGTAGAGATCGTTATCAGAGCAAGGATTATAGATCAAAGCGTTAGAGTGTAGTCCGCTTAAATCATCCATCGCGCGGGCTTATGTGACAAATAACACAATAAAAAAAAAGGACAACATGCTCTGCAAATCCATCACCATTCGGTGTCTAATGTTGAACATATGCTCTTATGCGCATATCCGGATATAAGAATATGACCACACAAACGTCTTCTTTGAGCGAGGAGCTCTCCCACCTGCACGCAGATTTCTGCTACGCATTGGCGGATCAACGGCGGTTGTTGCTGATTTATGCCCTTGCGAAAAAATCGAGGACCGTGAAAGAGCTGACGGAGGAGCTGGGGGTCAGCCAGCCTTCGATTTCGCGCCACTTGAAGGTATTGCGTGAACGAGGTTTGGTTCAAGGTAAAAGAGATGGCGCGTCGATTATGTACCGATTGGCTGATCACCGGCTGATCGAAGCCTTGGATATCCTGCGTCAGGTTATGCACGATCATGAACTCAAGCTGGTGATGTTGGATATCCGCGAGGAGCCGGACTACAACCTTTTCCACCTGGCGGACGCACGACGCGTACCTGTTGATGAGCTTAGCTTGCTTGTTGCAGAACTTCACCTGGAGCCGCCGGAGACTGTTTTTGTGTTGATGAGCAACGATGAAATCGAAGCGACAGAGGCCTGGAAGGTATTGATTGCGGAGAGTGTCCCGAATGTATACATCCTGGAGGGGGGGATAAATGGCTGGCTGGACATTTTCGCGAAAGAGGATATAGGAATCCGGCCAATGGAAGTTTCTCATGAGGGAGAATTACGATACGAGTTCGCCTCAGCATTAGGCGCTGCGTATCAAGTCGCCGATCCGGATTATCACGAGTTTGAGCTGGAATTTACACCCAAGATCAAGCTGGAGTTGAAACGCGCCCCGAGCGGAGGCGGGTGTGGTTAGATAAAGTAGCGGTGGTATTACGAATTGCCATAAGAAACCACTTCCCGGCTTTGTTGATGACAGGGCCGGGAGGTTCTTGTTTAATGGGCTCCTCCCAAAATTTTCGAAGAGTCGTGTGATATTCACCGCATCATTTTCATGCACGAAGTTAAGGATTTCTCGGTAGCTGTTTCAAGGCTCACTCGAAATGACGAATAAGATTTGGCTTGGGCGCCCTTCCGGTTTTGAGCCGCGAAGTTCCTCGTTCTTTGGGAGGCGAAGTCCCTCATTCCGCTCTGCGCCCCCGAACGATGTGGAGAGGGTCGCGAAGTGCTGTGGAGCGCCCAGGCGTACATCCGAGCTCGCGGGGACATGGATTTATTTTCAAGAATTTCATACCAGAAACTTGGTTTACAAATCGCTCCGTCTGATGGGTGGGTTGTTGATATGCCCAGATTGAGGGTCAGAGAATAGCGGTTCATACTACTGACAAAGCGTAATTATTTAGGAAGATCCTCGAAAGGAACACCATCTCCTAGTCTTAGACTGGCTCGAGCTTCTTCAATTCGCCGTAAAAATCGAGGATCATGTTCCAGTCGATACTCAAACCAATCATCTTCATTCTTAAACCCAATCAACACTCCGGCTGGCTTTCCATGTCGAGTGATTACAATTTCCTCATTATTAGCTAGTCGGAGATACTTTGATAATTGATCCTTTACTTCAGATAGTGGTACACGCTTCATTTTTACTCTCCTACATCCTCCAACCATTCAGCAGCCCATGATTTTGGAACAACCGCAAGAACCTCGACGGTTTTCTTTTGAATGTCATAAAAGACACGGATTTCTCCGACTCTGAGCCTGAATTGTGGATGCTCTATCTCTCTTAATCGCTTTATCCGACTCCTGCTTACCTTTCCAGGCTCGTATCTCAAATGTTGTTCGATCGCATCTATTATCGTTGCACGCTCACGCGCAGAGAGCTTTTTAAAGTCGTCCGCCGCTTCAAGTGAAAAGATGATTCGGTAACGCATATGGCTATAGTCTGGCTATATAATAGCCTTATTATTGTCTTGTGTCAATTAAGCTCAGATATTGTGAGGATGAACCAAGGCCTGTTAACTGGTCAACACAGTGAATACTCCCCGCCGCACACCGTCCTGGTGTCTTAGGAAGCGACGGGGCTTCTAGGCCAAAGCCAGAGATTGTATCCCCAATCTCAAAATATTGATGGCGGCATTGTGGTCTC